>JADFZT010000135.1 GCA_015232395.1 Magnetococcales bacterium
AAGATTTGGAAAAATTCGCGCCAGACACCCTGGATTCCCGCATTCGCGGGAATGACGAAAAAAGTACAGCGGCATATGTCCAATTCTTGATTCGAATGGCTATATAAAATACCAACCCTATCAATGATCGTGATGCATGGCCGGGGCTGATTTTTTCGGTGCCAGCAGGGGAAAACGATCTGTGGCATATTGGCCATGGCAGGTGATGCAGGCGCTGGTCATGCGGCCAAAATAGTATTGCACCAGCGCCCGATCTCCCCCGTGGGCAGCCTCGGCGGTTTTGGCAGCCAGTTGGTGAAAGGCTTGATCCTGGGCGATAAATTCTGCTGGTACGGCCCGTTTGAGATCCTGTTTATCCTGGGGCGTCAGCTGCTGCTTGAGAATGAAACTATTGTGTATCGCCCGGGCCTGCTCCGCCACCTTGTGCAGATCCCCCACCACCATCCCCTTCCAGAGTTCCAGAGTAGCGGTTTCCACCAGGTTCATCTCCTGACGGATGAGCCCCTGCAAACGCTCCGTCAAGCGTGGCCCGACCGGATCGTGATCCGCCGCCTGAGCTGATGACAGCCCCCCAGTCATCAACAATCCAAGCAATGCGCCAACCAATACCGTCCGGGGGATCTTTCTCAGCATGGGATTTCTCCTGGGATTTGATCGTGGTTTCCGTGTGTGTTGGCGATAGGATACCCAATCACCCAACGCTGTTGCAAAAATCCCTGGTTACGCCCCCCTCCTCCCAGCCCATTCCATCCAAATCCACCCTTTCACCAAAAACCGTTCAAGAGAGCTCCCTCCCCTGCCGAACAGTGAAAGGATGGGGGGGAACTCCATATGGCATCTACTCATTTTAAAAGACAACCCGGCCTGATCAATCAGGTCATGGCATGGTCAGTGCAATTAGGATCAGAGCCACACCGCCCCTCAAGGGCCTGTCCTCAAGCCCCAACCTACCGCAGATCCTGGGAGAATGCGGGTCAGGGGGCCTGGCCTTAACTTTTGGCGTTGCGGGTTGACTGTAAAAAAATGTGACCGAAAGGGCCTCTTTTGGTCTACAATCGTAAAATTATTGAACCGTTGGACCGGTTTGAATGGTGCAAACGAGAGAAGGGTCACATGAACAAATCATTTCCCTTACCACGCTGGACGTTCGGGCTGATCTGCATGCTCAGCCTCAGCCTCACCCTGACCCTGGCGCCCCGGCTGGCATCGGCTGGGGATCCTTCTGCCGCCGCAGGGGGGTATGGCTCTCTGGCGGTCAAATCAGACGGCACGGTCTGGGCCTGGGGCCACAACGACGCCAGCCAATTGGGTAACGGCAGCACCACCGATCTGGATACCCCCACCGAAATATCCAACCTCACCAGCATCAGCCAGGTGGCCATCGGCACCCAGCATGCCGCCGCTCTCGCCACCGACGGCACCCTCCAGGCCTGGGGCAACAACACCTACGGCCAGGTGGGAGATGGCACCACCATCAGCCGCACCACCCCCGTGTCGATTTCCAGCCTCACCGGCATCACCGCCATCGCCGCCGGGGATTATCACACCCTGGCCCTGAAGTCCGATGGAACGGTCTATGCCTGGGGAGAGAATACCCATGGTCAGCTGGGCAATGGCACCACCACCGACGGCGCCACCCCGACTTTAATCTCCGGCCTCACCAACATCACCGCCATCGCCGCCGGTTACGGCCACAGCTTTGCCGTCACCGCCAGCGGTTCAGTCTACGCCTGGGGCGAAAACGACCAGGGACAGCTGGGAGATGGCACCACCACCGCCCGCTCCACCCCGGTTTTGATCTCCAGCCTCTCCGACATCACCGCCATCGCCACCGGCAGCGGCCACACCCTGGCGCTGGACGAAGATGGCAACGTCTACAGCTGGGGGGATAACGAATATGGTCAGCTGGGTAGCGGCTCCACCAGCGACAACACCTCCCCCACCCAGATCTCCAGCCTCTCCGGCATCACCGCCCTCGCTGCGGGGGCCAACCACTCCCTGGCCATCGATTCCGACGGTGACCTCCGGGTCTGGGGAGCCAACAGTGCCGGACAGCTGGGCAACAGCGCCACCACCGATGCCACCACCCCGGTGGAACTCTCCAGCCCCTCTGATGTAGCTGTGATTGCGGCGGGAGCCCTCCACTCTCTGATCATCGATAGCGATGGCGCGGCCCAATCCTGGGGGGATAACGAATATGGCCAGCTGGGTAACGGCTCCACCACCGATTCTACCAGCCCGGTACAGGTGTTGGCCCTGACGGAATTTAATCCCAGCTCAGTCTCCGCAGGCTACGACCACTCGGTGGCTCTGAAATCTGACGGCACGGTGTGGGCCTGGGGAGGCAATAAATATGGGCAGCTGGGGGATGGCACCAACACCGACCAGACCTCTCCCGTCCAGATCACCTCCCTCACCGATGTTACAGCGGTTGCCGCCGGGGGATATTATTCCATGGCTCTGCTGTCGGATGGCAGCGTCTACGCCTGGGGCCGCAACAACTACGGCCAACTGGGAGACGGCACCACCACCAACCAAGCCTCACCGGTAGCCGTCAGCGAACTGGATGACATCTCAGGCATCGCCGCAGGCAACTATCACTCCATGGCCCTGGAGGAAAATGGCACCCTCTATGGCTGGGGGCGCAACTATTACGGTCAGCTGGGGGATGGCACCACCACCGACAGCTTGATTCCGGTGCAGATTACCGATTTGAGCAATGTCACCGCCGTGGCTGCGGGCTTCTATCACACCCTGGCTCTCAAGACCAACGGCACCCTCTGGGGCTGGGGGCTCAACCGTTTTTCCCAGATCGGCAACGACTCCACCACCGATGCCACCTCCCCCACCCAACTCACCAGCATCGCCGATGTCACCGCCCTCACCAGCGGTTCGGTCCACGCCTTTGCCCTGAAATCCACCGGCTCCATCTGGGGTTGGGGATACAATAAACACGGCCAGCTGGGAGATAACACCACCACCACCGCCACCACCCCCACCCAGGTTTCCACCCTCTCCAGCACCACCATCACAGCGCTTGCCGCAGGCTATGAACACACCCTGGCGCTGGATTCCGACAGCAAAGTATGGGCCTGGGGCAACAACGATGATGGTCAGTTGGGGGATGGCACGACCACCACCAGCGGCACCCCAGCTGAAATGACCGCGCTCTCCAATATCACCCACATCAGCGCCAACGGCAGCCACAGCCTGGCGCTGGATTCCAGCGCCGATCTCTGGGCCTGGGGGGATAACGGCAGCGGCCAGCTGGGGGATCGTTCCACCACCGACCGCTCCACCCCGGTGCAGGTACAGGTGCTGGGCAGCTTCAACACCTATGCTGACAGCGACTCGGACGGCTATCTCGATAACGTGGACAACTGCGCTGATGACGCCAACACCGACCAGGCCGATGAAGATGGCGATGGCATTGGCGACGTTTGCGATCCGGTGAATGATCTGGATCCGCCAGCTTTTGACGATGTCGCCGAGAGCCACTGGGCCTATGACGAAATCGAAACCCTGGCCTTCAGCGGCATCACCAGCGGTTGCGACAGCGACAACTATTGCCCCGACACCACCCTTTCCCGGGCGGAAATGGCGATCTTCCTGCTGCGCTCCCAGTATGGATCGGACTACTCCCCAGCCAGCGCCAGCGGGACTCTTTTCTCGGATATTTCATCCAGTTACTGGGCAGCGGCCTATGTGGAGCAGCTCGCCACTCTCGGTATCACCTCCGGCTGTGAGGAGGGGCTGTTTTGTCCCGGGCGGGAGATCACCCGGGCGGAGATGGCGATCTTTATCCTCCGGACCAAATATGGCTCCGACTATCAGCCCTCCTCAGCCAGCGGCACGGTGTATGGAGATATCTCTTCTGATTATTGGGCAGCGGCTTACATCGAACAGCTCTATAACGACGGCTTTGCCGACGACACCATCGAGCCGGGCCGGGAGTGCGGCGACGGCTATTTTTGCCCCAGCCTCACCGTCAACCGGGGGGAAATGGCGGCTTTTCTGGTCCAGGCCTTTTCCCTGGATAGTGGCGTCGAGGCTTCTTCGGTCAGCGACACAGTGGCAGGGGGCGACAGCCTCACTTTGAGTGGTGCCGGCACCGGCAGCGACCTCTCCTATGCCTGGAGCCAGCTCTCCGGAACCTCGGTTACGCTCATCCCAAGCGGCAACAGCGCCACTTTCACCGCCCCCGATGTCAGCCAATCCGATACCCTCACCTTCCTGTTGACCGTGACCGGCGCCAATGGGGTGACCGATACCGATCAGATTGAAATCACCATCACCCCCGACACCAGCAGCTATACCGAGGTGGGGGGCCAGGTGGGGTGGGATCCGGTGGTGGGGGCGTCGGTGACCATTTACGACGCCACGGGGGAGACCACCCTGGGCAGCGACACCACCGACAGCGATGGCCACTACAGCTACTGGATCGCCAACACCCTCCTGGCCGACGGCTTCCAGGTTCATTCCGATAACGGCACTGTGGATGGATCGAACTATACCGAAGAGCCCAAAGCCCTTTATGGTGCCGATGATGACGCCACCGCAGCCAATGTCACCCCCCTCACCACCCTGGTCTTTGAGATGGCTGAGGAGATCGGCGGGGATGATCTGGTGGATGATCGGGATACGGTGCTCACCACCCTGGACAATCTGGGGCTGGTGGATAGCGCTGATTGGTCTGATATCGAACCCGACGGGGTCGCTACCGAAGCCATCCTCACCCGGGTGCGGGCGGTGGAGATGGATAGCTGGATCAGCGATCTCATTTCCGACCTGACCGACAGCGACCTCACCCTGGACAGCCAGCGCTTTTTCCCCAACGCCCACGACGGCATCCTGCCGGTCACCTTTGCCAACAGCGACAACAGCATCACCATTCTACCCGGAGATGTGATTGAGCAGACCCTGAACGTGGAGCGGATTTCCGGCAGTGGCAGCGGCTATCAATACGCCCTGTCATCAGCTCCGGATGGTCTGACCCTCTCCAGCAGCGGCGTGATCAACTATGCCTCCGATGCCGATGCCGCCGCCCAAACCCTCACCTTCAAAGCCACCATCCAGGATAGCTCCTCCGGGTTGGGGCGGACTCTTTCCGGCACCATTGAAATTGTCACCACTGAAACCGTCATCACCGGTACTTTGGATGCGACCGGCGGGGAACTCACCGATGAGTGGGCCGAAGCCCGGATCAATCTCCCTTCCGGCGCTCTCACCCAGAGCGGCACGGTCAAGCTCGTCCGGGGAGAAGATGCCGATGGCAACTATCTCTATCGGCTGGAGGCGGACGAAACCCTGCAAAGCCCAGCCACCCTGGAGCTGCCCGACCCCAACTTCATGACCGCGGTGGATACCGATGAGAGCGAATCCGAAACCGCCAAACGCGCCAGCAGTGACGATTGGGATCAATGGAAGCGCTATCCCAGCTGGTATCTGACGCTTTTGGATGGGGTCAACGCCACCAACCGCACCCTCCACAATCTGGAAGAACAGCCGGAATGGCCTGGCCTCACCCGCACCCACTTCCAGCTGGAAGGTTCCAGCCTCTGGAGCCAGTGTGGCAGTGTCGCTGACTTTTCCGAAAGCGCCTGCTCCTATTGGGCACCGGTACTGTTTGTTTCCGGCGGCCCCCTGGATCAAAACCTGGGTGGGGGTGAAGCGCTGTGGGGGCAGATGGCGGAGCTGATCCACAATGCCGGATATGGGGTGTGGGAGTTTGATTGGCGCGCCAATGGTCCCTTCCAGGATCTGGCGGGTGATCTGGCGGACGCCATCCACGAAATCACCACGGTAACCAACCAGAAGGTTCACTTGGTCGCCCACGGCATGGGTGGAATTTTGAGCCGCACCTATCTCCAGGGGCTTGCCAAGGATAATGTCGGAGAGGCCATCAGCTATCGCAGTGATATCGCCAGCCTCGTCACCCTGGGCACTCCCCACTCGGGACTCTTCACCACCGAGACCACCCTGGATGGAGAACTTTTCCCCCAGGGTCTGGAGGAT
>JADFZT010000136.1 GCA_015232395.1 Magnetococcales bacterium
CCTGGGGAGTTTGCTGAAAAACCATACCGACCGATACGATGAAGCTGAAAAGGCATACCGAACAGCCATTGAGCTAGACCCAAAATCTGCCCATCCCTGGAATGGCCTGGGGTGTTTGTTTCTTAGCCTGAACCGACTTCAAGAATCAGAAGAAGCATTTGAGCAGGCCATAAAGCTGGATCCAACATTGATAGATCCATTCCTGAACTCTGCTGAAAAAGCACTTGTAGCAGAAAACTTTGACCAAGCCGCAAGCCGACTGATCAAATCCCGTCCTCTCCTGAAAACCGACATTGAAAAACGCAATCAAATAATGCTGGAGCTTGCCCTGGCCCTGGCTGAAAACAATCCACAATCCGTCACTCAGGCCCATGAGAAATTGGGGGAATTGGCAGGTGTGAATCTTCCACGCAGTCTCTGGAACTACAACGACCTGGAGCCCTTTATCATTCGTTTGCCGGAGCCCGAACAAAACCTCCTGCGCGCTTGGATAGCAGCAGTAAAGCATGAGGAGGGGGCGGATCCTCAGGGGGCGTTTTTGGCTTGGGGGGAGGCGCGTTCCGGGCTGGAGGAGTGATCCGGCTCTTTTCTACGATCCCCCATCCCATCCATTGATCCACCCCCCTTTGCTTGCCCGCCCTTTTGCGGCATCATGATTGGGGAAGAGGGAGCACCCCTTTTCCGCCATCCACCCGGGCCAGCATGACGCCATGATTCCCAAGCCGATCAAGCTCTTCTTTGCCAGCCGCCTGCAACCCGAAGCCGGGCCGGTGGTGTTGGATCGCAAGCGGGTCTACATCATGCCCGATCGCTATGGCACCCTCTTCGGCCTGGTTTTTTTGGTGATGCTGCTGGCAGCTTTGAACTATGACCTCAGCTTGGGGTTCGTGCTCACCTTTCTTCTGGGGGGGGCGCTCTTTGTCTCCATTCTCCACACCTATCGCAATCTCGTCGGGTTGAAACTCTTTCAGGGGCGGATCGAGCCGGTTTTTGCCGGAGAAACCGCCCGCTTTCCCATGGGGCTCGACAACCGAACCGGGGGGGAGCGGTTGGCCATTGGGCTTGCCTGGTCCGGGAAAAACCAAAAAGAAATCTATCTCGACATCGCCCCCGGCCACACCCCCTTTCCCGTACTCACCCTCCAGGCGCCCCGGCGGGGTTGGCTCAAGCCGCCCCGCCTCACTGTTTTCACCCGCTTTCCCATGGGGCTCATCCGCGCCTGGGGGGTGGTCACCTTTACCACGCCGTGTCTGGTCTATCCCCAGCCGGAAAAGGGCCACGTTCCCTTACCCCCTGGGCCTGCCGGGGAGGAGGAGGGACGCAAGCGCCATCCGGACGGGGATGATTTTTATGGATTGCGCAAATATCAGGTCGGGGATACCCCCAAGCAGGTGCATTGGAAAATTTCCGCCCGGTGGCAAGGGCTCCTCACCAAGGAGTTTGCCGGTAGCGAGCTGCCCGATCTCCAGTTTGAGTGGAGCGCCCTGGGGGAACTTGATACCGAAGCCCGCCTCTCCCGTCTCTGCCGCTGGGTGATGGATGCCCATGCCGGGGATCTGAATTATGGCCTCACACTGCCCGGTTTCAACCTGCCTCCGGGAAGGGGGGAGGCGCACCGGGGGGAGGCTTTGCAGGCGTTGGCGCTGTTTGGTCTTGACGGGGAGGGGGGAGGGGAGAGCCCATGATCCTGCGTCAGGATTCCCCCCCCGATCTATTGGGCTTTCCCCCGGCCCCCTGGGTGTTGCAGGGGTTGTTGGGGTTGCTGGTTTTGGTGGCCGCCCCCCACGTCCCCAACCTTCCCCCGGGGTTGATTCTCCTCTGCGGCACCTTGGGAATCTGGTGGCTGGTCAGCGTGCGCAAAACAGGCCGCCCCCCTGCCCCTGGCATGCTGATTCGCGCCACGGTGGTGGTGGCTGCCTCCCTCTTGGTTTGGGCGGAATATGGCCGGATTTTGGGTCAAAACTCCGGGGTGGCGCTGCTCACCTCCCTGCTGTTTTTAAAGCTGCTGGAGTTTAACTCCCGGCGGGATCCGTTGCTGGTGATTTTGCTCTGTAATTTTCTCACCATGACCCACTTTTTTCACTCCCAATCCATCTGGATGGGGGGGTATGCCATCGCCGTCACCTGGCTCTCCATCGCCGCCTTGATCAGCCTCCACCATCCCGGGCCCGGGGTGGTGGCCATCTTGAAAAAATCGGGGGTGCTGCTTCTCCAAGCCGTGCCGGTGATGGTGGTGCTGTTTTTGCTCTTCCCCCGCATCGCCCAACCCCTCTGGGGGCTTCCCGCCGACGCCTTTTCCACCACCGGCACCATCGGCCTTTCCGACTCCATGTCCCCGGGGAGCGTTACCAATCTCATCGCCGAAGGGGGGGTTGCTTTTAGAGCCACCTTCGACAAAAAACCGCCTCCCATCAAAAAACGTTACTGGCGGGGGCCGGTGCTCTGGGTTATCTGGCCGGACGGGGTGTGGCGAACCCCCGGCACCCCTCTGCCCCGAGACCCCATCACCATCGAGCCCCTGGGCCCCACCTGGCACTACAGTGTCACCATGGAGCCGACCCAGGATCACTGGCTGTTTGCTCTGGATCTTCCGGTGGAAGCGCCGGAAAAGAGTGGATTGCTGCCCGATTTTCAGCTCAAATCCCATCTCAAGGTATCCACCACCAAACGCTACCGGATCGCCTCCATCATCGACTATCGCGCCGGGGTCGATCTCCATCCCGACATGTGGGAGCAGGGGCTGCAACTCCCCTTTGAGGGCAACCGCAAAACCCGTCAGCTGGCACAAAAATGGTCTGAGGAGTCCGACAGTGATGAAGAGATCGTCGAGCGCGCCTTGGAGCTGTTTCGACAGGAACCCTTCATCTACACCCTGACCCCCCCCTTGCAAATGGGCAAAAATCGCATCGACCAGTTTCTCTTCGAAACCCGAAAGGGATTTTGCGAGCACTACGCCGGGGCGTTTACCTATTTAATGCGCGCGGCAGATATCCCGGCCCGGGTGGTTTTGGGATATCAGGGGGGAAAAATCAATCCTCTCGGCAACCATCTCACCGTCCGCAACGCCGACGCCCACGCCTGGAGCGAGGTGTGGTTGGCGGGTCGGGGCTGGGTGCGGGTGGATCCCACCGCAGCGGTCGCCCCGGAGCGCATTGAACGGGGGCTCTCCGCCGCCATGAATCAGCGCAGCGACGAACTGCCCTTCCTCCTGCGGCCCAACCGGGAGTGGCTGGAAAACATCTGGTCCACCTGGGATCTGGTGGATAACGGCTGGAACCAGTGGGTGCTGGGGTTCAACGTCAAACGCCAGGCGCGCTTCCTCTCAGGGTTGGGTCTGGGAGAGCTCTCCTATCGGGGGATGGCTTTGGGCTTGGCGGCTGGGGTGGGGGGGCTCTTCGGGCTCTTTGCCTTGATCATGCTGAGGCCCGGCCTCACCGGAAAAGGGGATCCGGTGGTAAAGCTCTATCAGCGCTTGCAGCTGAAACTGGCCAAAAAGGGGGTATCGATCCATCCCAACGAAGGCCCCATGGATTATGCCGCCCGGGCCGCCCGCCATCTCCCCCAAGCCAAAGCCCCCATTGACCGCTTTATCCATCTCTATGTAGCCTTACGCTATCGAGAGCGCCAAATGAATAAGGGGGTGCGGCTGCTGAAGCGGCTCCTGGGGCGGATCGATAAGGCTATTTCCTGAAGGGTTGGAACTTTCCAACCACCCAGCCAGTCCAATTTTGGTACTCCACACCCCAAGGGGTGAAAAGATTTGACATATGATATCATTTGTGATATCTTGTCCCGACAAACAATCACCATCTCACCCTGGAAACACTAATGAGTGCACACCAATGGAGGCGAGGTAATGTCAATACACGCAAAGCACGCAAAGGATTAATTACGCATGGCTCAAAAACCCAAACTTAACAACAAACAAAAACGTATTTTACAGGCTATTTTTGATCTACAGACAAACATTCATTGGAACGACATCGAAAGCCTGCTCCAGGCATGTGGAGCCGATCTCAAAGAAGGTCGTGGATCCCGTATTCGAGTCAAAATATTTGGAGCGCATGCGGTATTTCACAGGCCCCACGGTAAAGGGGATGGCGGCACTGACAAGGGCAGAGTGGCAGACGTTAAAAATTTATTGATTAATGTTGATATCAAACCATCGTAAAACAGATAGTGAAGACGATAAATTTATCTTAAAATCACAAACCCTACACGTCGAGTTAAAATCGAGACAAAAAAATGTTAGAATATAAAGGATACATCGGGGATGTAACGTTTGATGATGAAGCAGACACATTCCACGGACGTATCATCAACATCCGGGAGGTGGTTTCTTTTTATGGAAGAACCACCGCGGAGATCCGGACCGAATTTCACAACTCCGTGGATGACTACCTTGAATTTTGCGCCGAAGAAGGGGTAAAACCGGAAAAACCATTCTCTGGTAAATTCTTGGTTCGCTTACCACCAGCCCTGCATCGGGAAGCCTTCATCGCCGCAAAAAAATCAGACAAAAGCCTTAATGCATGGGTCCGAACCCTGATCGAATGGGCTACCAATGACGAAAACAAACGGATGCACAACATGAGAGCAGCCAGCTGACAGCGATGAGCGAACCGAAAAAAAAATCAAGATTCCGGGGTGTTCAGCACCATAAAATCCAGTGGGATGGAAACGTCCCGGTGGCGGTAGAAATGACCCTGGGGGATGGACTGGTGGTGACCCTGGATATGGTCAAAAAGGAGCTGGTCGGTGAACAGGCGGAGGGCCTCTCCAAACGCAAGCAGGAGTGGCTCAAACACATCGGGGATTATCTGGCTCGCACCACCCTGCTGAAACAGCAGGAAAAAAAAGGCAGCAACCGCAAAGACGGCGCCAAAGCCATCGATTTCGAACCTCGCCCCGATCCCAAAGTGCTCTGGTGGGGCTGACAGGCCACTCCCCGGCCCAATCACCTGGCCAGGGAATGTTCTGCTGTTATTTTGAAAATCAGCGGAGAACGGCAGAATCAAAAGAGAAGGGGAGCGTGACAACATCACCCAAAGCAACACCGCTTCGGGGTCGAAAGAGAGGGGCGGTTATTCCCCTTCCTCCTCAATCACCGTCACCGCAAAGGTGCCCAACGCCTTCCAGGGGCCCTGGTCTACCTGATCATACACCTTGAAAAACCACACTCCCGGGGTAAAGGCTCCCGAGACCGCTCCCGCAGCGGTAAAGAGAGGCAGCGCCCCCCCTTTGGGCATCGCAACCCCTTCAAAGGCCAATTCCGTAACCTTCTTGGCCTTGTTGTCCAAAATATTGATCTTAAAATGATGCACCCCCGGATCCACCAGCAGAAGATCCAGAATCACATATCCCACCGTGCCCGAGGGCCTCGGACGCAACGCCTTGACCACCGCCAGAGGACGAACAAACTCACCCTCCCTGGCCATCTTATCGGAAAAATAAAGATTGGTGATATATGCTGGCTGCCGATACTTTCCTGCCTGGGCCAGCGACGGCAAAATCAGCAACGTAACCGCCAACACCATGGCGATGCCGCTTGTAAAAAATAGCCGTTTCAGATGCCATTTACCCATCACAAATCCCCTGTTTCATCAATCAATTCGACATTCCGGATCAACTCTAGCGCTTTTGATCCATAACGAAACCGAATTCATGCAGGTTTTAGGCCATTTTTCGGGAAAAGCATATCTCTTGTTCTGTTTTAGTCGATGCGTCTGGTCTCTTTGTTGGATGCTGGAAGAATGAAGAGGACGATGGAAGGATGAAGGGGATGCTGGAAAAAAAAAGAAAAAAACAAAATCAAGACCGTGGGGGCTCGCCCCCACACCCCCAGGGGGTTGTAAAGCAAGATCAAAAGTAACTATTCAGCTTCGTTAGACTGCATGAAGGAGGGCCGCTGACCTTCAAACAGCAATTGCAGGGCTTCGGAA
>JADFZT010000137.1 GCA_015232395.1 Magnetococcales bacterium
ATGGAGGTTCCGGTGGTCGAAGTGCTGGCCCGAGAGCACGGGGCTGGGCGTCTCAGTACAAAGTCACCGATTCAGGTGGTAGTTATGCCCCCAACTCCAGACGGTACCATCAGATTTCAGGCCTATGGTAAAATAAGCGCCAGCTGAGACCATCGGTTCGACAGCGGTGGCCAAGGAGGGGGAGGAGAGGAAAAGGAGGAGGGCGTATAAAATGACGCGCATGAATTTTATCCCTGGAAAAAAGGCGACCGGTCCCGAGGCGTATACTTATGCCTCGGGACCAAAATTAATTTCAACCAGTGTCGCCAATTCCAAGGTTATATTGCAAACGGTTTTTTTACCGTTGGCAATAGTGAGCGTTAAGCCGTGGTATCATTCTGGAAAGATTTCACCCGGACATACCACAGCTTCGAACTGAAGCCGGTGACGGTGCTGCCGGTTTGGTTGAAGAGGTTGATTTTGACCTGACCGTCGGAGTCGACGAATCCCTGCACCAGGCAGCCCTGAATATCTTCCCCGGGGCTTACCTCAACGATATCACCGATTTGAGCAGGGAGAACCGCGATATTGTTGGAAGTGACGCCGGTTCCAGAGAGAATGTCGCCACCGCCTGCGGGGTGAAACCAACCACCCGCTTCCATAGCCTCTCCGGTATTGTCTCGATCCCAGAAGGTGCCGCTGCCATCGGCGCTCACCAGACCAGGGACTTCGAACACCCCACGGACGTGATTGTTGATGATCCGTGCGTCACTGGCGGTTCCCTTGACCTTCACCAGTCGATAGCTGTCGTTGGAGCCGGCATGGAAGGTATTGTCGGAGATGATTACATAGTTGGCACCGATTTCCACCAGGTGATCCAGGTTGACGCTACTTTTGTTGACCACTGTGTTTCTGGTGAAGCGAATGGTCTTGCCGTTGATGCGGACAATTTCATTGCTTTCGCCAAGAATCGCGTTGCTGAGCAGAATGGTGTTTTCGGAGATGATGCCGGATTGATAGGTATCCGGATCGGTGGGGGTGATCTGGATGCCGTTTTTGATCATATTGCTCTTGATGTTGAGGCCATCGACGCTGTCGATATCCATCTGGATGGAGCCCCAAATCTGGTTGTTGGTGATGGCCATGTCATTATGGGACTGAGTGGTGCCCCCTGTGGGAGAGACACTGAAATGGCCTTTGATCACGTTACCGTTGATATGCAGGGCGTCGGTGTTGTCAACGCTGATGGTGAGTGGGCCTTCGATCTTGTTGTTGTTGACGTCCAGATCGGAGTGTGTCTGGTTATTGCTGGGGGCAGAGACGGTAATGCTGGTGGCAACTTGGTTGTCAGAAAGGCGAAAACCTTCCACAGTATCGGTATCAACCTCGATATGGCTCCCAATTTTGTTGTTGGTGACAGTGATATCTTTATAGGATTTGATGGTTCCCGTAGGCTTGATTTCAAGATAGCTGGAAACATCGTTATCGCTGATTTTCAGGCCATCGACAGAATCGACAGCTACTTCAATCGTGGTGCCGGTTTTGTTTCGTTCGATTGAAACATCTGTGAGTGAATCGGTTGCATCAGTGTCCGTAGGCAATAATCCGATCTGCTCTTGAACGCCGTTATCATGTATTTTAACGATGCCTCCGGTCCGAGCTTTGACGATGATGTAAGTCACATCATCATTCCCAGAAATTTCAGTGTTGTTATACAGAGACTCAATATCAGATGAGCCGGTATCTTTGTGAAGCGGGCTGATCAATATTGAGTTGACAGAGTTGTTGGTCAGGACAAGTTTATTTGCTTTGATCGCCCTGGATACGATCTGGCCTGAGACAGTGACGCCATCGATTTTAAGATTGTCGATTACAGAATCTCTCTCGTATTCTTCTGTTTCTCCAAAGTTTACAGTTGTATATTGGATTTCTATTGATTTTTCTACGCTACCACCCATTATTTTAGTGTGTGATAGCTCGCCAATAATTCCAACATCGCCGTATTCTCCCATGTAGTTGTTGTTCATGAAGTTTGACCCAGCAGACTTGTAGTATCTGATGGTTGAGCCCCCCTCTACATACTTGCCACTTCTGATCGTGCTAGCGTATCTGTTGGGTTCATGATTGATGATGTTATTGTTTTCAATAGTAGAGCCTGTTAGCCCAATCGCCTCAAAGGCCGCACTATCAGTGGTGCCGGTGACGTTATACAGTCTTGAGAAGGTGTTTCCATTAATCGTGCATGAACTCATGTTTTCTACTTTGCAGCAAGATGCATCTGGTATCGCACCATCTTTTTCTTGAATCGTGACTATATTATTGTTGAGTTCTGCTCCTGAGGAAACGTCATTCCCTCTTGCATAGATGACCAGGCCCACAGAAGTGCTGGCATCTGTGAAACCTTCTGGGCGAGTAGCGAGGCCGAATTCAGTCACCACGTTGTTGTTTATGTTAGGGGACTGGATTTCATTTTCATTGGTGCTGTCGATGATGAAGCCGTATTGAGTGTAACCCTTGGAGCTGCAATTTTGGATTGTGACATTGTCGCAGTCGGTTATTCTGATGGAAGTGGATCCCCATGACGACTCGTTTGACATCTCGACAGTTGGAGACAGTTCTTCGAAATCAAGACCATCAAACATAACACCATCAGCCTCTCCTGATGAATAAAAGGCATAGTTTACGCCCTGGGTAACATCAGTCAGGATTCGGGCGCTTCCTGTTCCATCTATTTCAAAGGACTGGTTTTTTTTGGGATTGATGGTTTTTGAAAGATAATAATCCCCTGCTCCAAAGTAAAAGATGGCTTCAGAATTATTGTCGATGGCATCCTGAAGAGAGGTTGCGTAGTCTTGATAGGAGACCCCGCCTACTTCGATGGTGTCGGAACATAGTTCATTTACATTTACTTCCGCTTGATTTTCAGGAGTTTCACACGCACCACTCTGAGAGGCAGCGGCCTTCTTGATGGATTCTTGGTTGGTTTTTTCAAGCGTATTGACTTGGGTATCATGGGCATCGTTTATATAGAGCTTTGCCAAGCCGTTAAAATAGATGCTCGCTTCCCCCCGATGATTCAGGGTAACCGGATTATCATTGAGGATGGTTTTTCCAGGGTTGGAATAGGTGAGTTTCAGTTCTTCGGAATCTGGGCTGTAGGTGTAGACACGTCCGTAAGCCAAGGGCTTGTTGTCATCATCCAGGGCTCGATAGTTGGGGCGAAAGTTTCCGGTAGGCATGATCTTTTCCTTCTGTCCGCATCAAGGGTTCAAAGTGATTTCCCAGGCAGTGGGATTTTTGTCATCCTGGGGTGATTGATGGGAGCTATTTTGGCGGGGGTTGGGGATTTTTATAATGTGCAGGAATTCAGCAAATTTTGGGGGAGGGGAGTGGCGGAAAAGAGGGGGAAAAGCGGTTGGTGGCGTGAGAGATGATGACCTCTTCCCAGCCCTCTCCACGGGGGGTGGAAAGGGCTGGGTGGGGGCGAGATGGGTGTGGTGGGGCGTTAAGAGCCGTCCCTCACCGGCCAGGCGTGGAAGGTTTTGAGGGTTTCCATGGTGTTGGAGATTCCCCCGAAGCCCACATACCAGGCCATATCCTCTTCATTCGGGGGGGAGGTGCTGGACCAATAGTTGGATTGGCGGTTATCAAAGGGGTAGTCGGTATAATACCAGGAGAGATCCACCAGGCTCAGCAGCTCGTTGCGGGTGGGTAGACGCCAGTTGGCGTCCCGGCCATCGTAGCCGGTGCAGGTTTGCAGGCCGACATTCAATTCAGCCACGCGGTTGAGGCCAACCTCCCAGGTATCCGCGTCCCAGCAGGCGGCGTTTTTCATCCAGACCAGGGTGGTGAGCTGATCCGTGATGGTGCCGTCGCCATTGTTGCTGAAGCGAGGTTCGGGCCAGGCCACTCCTGATTGCAGATCACCGTCGTCCCCACTCCAGTAGGAGGCGGTTTGACCGGTTTGGGGAACCAGGGCTGCAGTGTTGGACTCCCGGGTTTTCAGCTGCTGGAGCGGGGTGGCATCCCGTACCGGCCAGATCCGGGCGGCACTGGCGTCGGGGGTGATCGCACCGGTCCCCATGTCGAGCAGCCACGAATAGCCCTGGCTGGAGAGTTCATAATAGGTGTTGGAGAGATAGTCGCTGTCGGTTTGCACGTTCAGGAAGGGGTGGCCGGTGGGCAGAGCCGGGGAGCTGTTGCCCAGGTCCGACAGGCTCTGCAACTCCCGGATGGAGGGCAAACGCCAATCGCTGAAGGGGCTGGTGTAGCTTTCGCAGATCACTTCACCCCCATTCAGGCTTTCGATTTCGTCGATTCCAGAGCTGTCACTCTCCCAGCAACCGGCATCCTGTAGCCAGATGAGCCCCGTCAGATGATCGGTCACGGTGCCGTCGCCATTATCGGTAAAACGGGGCTCGGGCCAGGTGACCCCCGGTTGTAGATCGCCGTCATCCCCGGTGGCCACCGAGGTGGTTTGGCCGGTTTGTTGAACGAGCGCCGTGGTGGGGGAGTCGGTTTCCTCACCAAGACCGAACAGGTTGACCAGAAAATAGGCCATCTCCCCCCGGTTGATGTTTTGGCTGGGGCAATAATTCCCCTCTCCATCACACTCCCGTCCAGGCTCCATGGAGCTGCTGGCGACTCCTTCCCGATCCAGCTGTTCGATGTAGGAGGCAGCCCAATAGTCTGCCGAAACATCCCCGAAGAGCGTTCCGGTGGCTTCTGGGGGTTGATAGTCGGCGCCGTAGCGGATGCGTAGGAGAAAAATCGCCATCTCCGCTCGGGAAATATCGTTGCTGGGGCAAAAGCCGCTGTCGGAGCAGCCGCTGGTGATGCCCAGATCCATGAAATGCTCGATAAAGTTACCCACCCAATAATCGGCACTCACATCGTCGAACATCTCGCCGCTGGCGGAGTTGGGGATGTAGTCCGATCCGTAGAGGGCGCGGAGTAGGAAGACCGCCATTTCGGCGCGTTGCAGGGTGTTGTCGGGGCAATAGCTGCCGTCGCCGCAGCCGTTGGTGATGCTGGTTTCAGCGAGAATGGAGATTTCGTCGGCGGCAAAATGGTCGCAGGAAACGTCGGAAAAAGTGCGTTCGACCTGGCAGGGGAAGGAGGTGACCAGGGGGTCGGTGGGGTCGCTCTGGTGGAGAAATTCATCCAGGTTCGAGTCCCCATCGCCATCGCTGTCAATTTCGGCGTCGGAGCTGTCGAGCGGATCGAGCCCGTAGGTCTCTTCAAAAATATCGGACATGCCGTCGTTGTCGTCATCTTCGTCGGCATTATCCCCCGTACCATCCCCATCCACATCCGCCCAATCAATGGGATCGTTGGGAAAGAGGTCATCTTCATCCGCCACTCCATCCCCGTCGGAGTCGGCTTGGGGGCAGGCGGTGACGGTCATGTCGAGATCGTAGGCGTCGATGGTGGCGTTGTTGCCCAGTTCCTCGACCTTGACATAATAGGTGTCGGGACCCAGGGGATTGTCGCAGCTCAACTCAATCCGCGACCAAAAATCCACCCCCCCATCATCGTCACTGGCCACCTCTTCCAGATCGCTGTTGTAAAGGGTCAGATAAGTATCCCCTGAATCTCCAGATGTCTCGATTACAACGCCAAAGGAGAGGGTGAAGGTGAAAGTGCCCCAATCTTCGTCGCCAACAGAATCGATGGCATCTCGTAGCTTGATTCCATCGCTTAGAATATCAGCTTCCTCAGCAGAGTTATTAGGAAAAAGTCCCTCTGGATGGGTTGCTTCATCAATTAAACCAATATCTGCAATAAAAAGTGTTTGGCTTGGAGTGCTGATGTTGTCGATGGTTGAGCCTATCCCAAGCTCCCTAAATGCGTTATCTCCCCATGACCAGATGGTACCATCAGATCGAACGACCA
>JADFZT010000138.1 GCA_015232395.1 Magnetococcales bacterium
AGGAGGCTGGGGGGGTTACCCGGGATATGGCGGCGTATAGTGGGGGGATGGTTCAGGCTTCGGACCAGGTGGAGGGGAGTGGCTATGGGAGTGAGTCGGGCGGTTGGGAACGGCTATTGCGCCTCCAGCCTCCTTTCTCTGGGAACGGTCATCCCCTGAAGAGGATGGCGGTTGTGGGGGCTGGGTGCGATCCAGTTGGGTTTGATAGTGGTGTTCGGTGCGGCTGATGTGCTGCCGGTAGTGGTGACCGATGCGATCAATCACCTCTTGAAACCGGCTCTGGGTCTGATGAAGAGTGGATTCCCAGGTGAGGAGGGATCCCAATGCCAAGAGGCCTGCACAGCCAAAGGCGACTGCGATCCGTTTTCCACTGCTTAGCCGTCGGTATGCTTCCAATGTACCCATCCATTCGTCCCAGCGTAGCCCTGTTCCCCGGAGCCAATCCCTTTGAACCCGGTTCTCCCCTGCCACCACATTCAGGGTATCGTCACTGGGGCGTTTCGTCCAGATATTGTGATGGTTGCGCCATCCATTTAACCTGAAAATCTCTTTGCCATATCCGACAAAAGAGGCAAGAAGTGGTCTCTGAAGCGGCTGGCTGATTGTTGCGATCTGCCAAGCACGTTAATATATGGGGGGTGAGGGTGGATTTTTTTTAAACGACACGCACAACCGACCGGGACGAGGGGCATGGACGAAAACAGGGTGTTGGATCAGGTGGTGGAACGGGCAGGGGAGATCATTCTCGGTAAAAAACGCGCCATACGCCTGGCTCTGGTCTGCTTGTTGGCTCGGGGGCATCTCTTGATTGAGGATCTGCCGGGGGTGGGCAAGACCACCCTTTCCCATGTGCTGGCGAAGGTGCTGGGGTTGGGTTTTCGGCGGATTCAGTTTACCAGTGACCTGCTCCCTGCGGATATTTTGGGGGTTTCGATTTTTGATCGGCGCACGGGGGGGTTTGAATTTCATCCGGGGCCGATTTTTTCCCAGGTGATTTTAGCGGATGAGGTCAACCGCGCCACCCCCAAGGCCCAGAGTGCTCTGCTGGAAGCGATGGAGGAGCGGCAGGTGACGGTGGAAGGCACCACCCGGCCTCTGCCGGAGCCATTTTTCGTCATCGCCACCCAAAACCCTTCTCATCAGATCGGCACGTTTCCCCTACCCGAATCCCAGCTGGATCGATTCCTGATGCGGGTGCAGCTGGGATTCCCCGGCCCCCAGGCGGAGCGGGAGTTGTTGAGGGGGGAGGATCGGCGTACTTTGCTCAACCGTTTGGAGCCTTTGCTGGAGCCCAGCCAACTCCAAGCCCTGCAAAAAGCCGCCACCCAACCGACGGTCTCATCCGCCTTGCTGGATTATCTCCAGGCGCTGCTGGCCTTCAGCCGGGACTCCGGCCACTATCAATCGGGCCTCTCCCCGAGAGCGGGCCTGGCCCTCCTCCACGCCGCCCGCGCCCACGCCTTCCTGGAGCGACAAAAAGCGGTCCTCCCCGAAGACATCCAAGCGGTCCTCCCCAGCGTCGCCAACCACCGCCTCCACCTCGACACCCCGTCAGGAGACGACCCGGTACGCCATCTGCTGGAGTCGGTGGCGGTGCCTTGAGATAGACGACAAATCCTTGATGATGGCCTGACCAGCACCTATCTTATTGAAGGGAAGTCATTTCAATGAATGATTGTTAGCAACTTATCCACATCCGGTCTGGTCGAAATAGATGAGCGTCGCTCAACTGGTACATCACTGGCTCAGTCATCCCCGTTGGGAGATGCAACACCTGGCACGCAATCTTCTACTCGATTGCCAGGGGGTGCCGGGTGCCCATCCGGATAGCCAGGGTTGGGGAAACCGGCTCGATCAAAAGGTCGTCTCCCAGCTGGATACTTTCATGACGCCCATCCTGCAACAATTCACCAACCCCGATCCCGACCCGGCCCAGCCCCATGCAGATTGGCGGAACCATTTGCGGGAAGGATTAAAACGCAAACTGGAGCATCAGCTCAACCAGGCAGGGGGAACCATTGCCTCTATCGTTCCTTTTCCTGATTCGGATGAAACGATACAGCTGGTACGCTATGTCTCCTATCGGGTAGTGGATGATTATTGGCTCGACAATCCACCAGATGCACAGATGGATCCGAAGAGCGTGTGCGCTCGGGTGGAAGCGACCATCAACGCTTATAAACGACAGCGCAAAAGCAAGAGCAAGGTGGCCGACATCATTAAAGGGGATGCGGCACTCGCCCAACTGTATCATCTGGCCTGGGCAGCCCCGGGGGAGAACCCGCCCCACCTGGATCCGAGCCTGGAAAAAGCCACAGAGTCGGAACGAGCCTTGCATGTTGTTCGATCACTGGCGCTGCCAGATTTTGAGGAACCGGGACAGCTCCAGGATGAGTTGGGGGTGGTGGCCGCCCTCTATTCGGTTAAAAAAAGTGATCTCAGAACACCCACGGTGGTGGATGGCGGGTGTGGCTGGCTGTTTTTTCCCGGCCCCATGAATGATCCTTGCGGTCGTGCGGCTTCCCTTGATCAAAATTTTCAATCCCCCTGGAAACGCACCCCGGACAACTCCAAACTGGGGGAGTGGCTGCACATCAACGAAAGCGAGCTGACATCCATAATGCCAACCCTGAAAATCGTGGGGCGTTTTGCATGAGTGGCATGAAACCATATCTCGACACCGAGGGGCGTTATTGCCAGCAGTTGATCGACGCCCTGGAGGGGGATTCCCAAAGTTTCATCGAACGCCTCAAACTTCGGTGGCAGGGGGAGGATGGGCCGAGCCTGGAGCGCGCTCCATCCTGGTCGAAAATTCTCACCCGGGCTTGGCGGGAAACTCCTGAATCCGGGAAAAACCAGTGGAACAAAAGCCTGCTTGGGATTTTAAGGGAGTTCGATCAAGTTACCGATGACACCCTCTCACCGGATCGGCGCAAGGTGTGGTTGGGGGCGTTGGAGTTGGCGGGGCAGATTGCGTGGGGGGAGGAAGACGCGGTTTTGTTGCGCAGCCGGGTGGCCGGTTGGTTGGAGCTGGCCTCCCCTGGGTATTCTTTTCCTGTTCCTTACCATTTTTGGCAACAGGAGCGGTTTGCTGGTCAACCCGAGGTGGATCCCCTCACGCCGATTCTACGTTTGGCAGCCCAGCATCTCACCTGGGGTAAAGTGGCGGAGGGGCTTTGGCAGCGGGAAGAGACAGCAGAAGCAGCCATTCCCAAAATTACCGCTGCCCGGTTGTGGCAGATCGCCCATTGGGCCATCAACCAGGAAGAGTTCAACTGGTTGGGCAAACATCTGGATGGTTTAACGCAATCCCTGGAAAAAACCGGTTGGGTGTCAGGAAATCTCACGAAGCTTTTCTTTTATGCCGAAAGGGTATGGGGGGAGGAGCAGGTGGTGAAGCTGATTCTGAGTACGCCCATGCCGGACACCATCCAACGACGCCAAGCCCTGGCGCCCCACCTGGATTATTTTGGTGAGGACAATCTGGAAACCCGGATACATTACTGGGAGATATTCTCAGATCGCGGAGAAAAGAAGGAGAGGGGAGTCCTTTTTCATCTGGAACCAGACGAATTGGAAAAAGAATTGGCCGCAGAAGAAAAAACTCGAAAAACAATAAATGAACACCAGATAAAGAGAAAAAAAACGAAAGAAGAGAAAACCAAAAAAATGAAATCTGATATCAAATCGAATTGGCACAATAAAGTTACAGAGAAAAAAGCCGTAAATGACTAGGAACTCCGACGAGTCCTGAGATCCATATGCATGTTATCTCATTTTTCAGTTTCAAGGGTGGGGTTGGTCGAACCAATCTGCTGCTGAATGTTGCCTGGGGTTTGGCCAGCGAGGGCAAATTTGTGGTGGTGGCGGACTGGGATCTTCATGCGCCGGGTTTGACGGTGATGGAGCGGATGTCCCAGCCCAAGCCTGTGGATGCTGACGACACCTATCCCAAGAGGCACGATGTGCGTTTGGGGGTGTTGGATTTTCTTTCTGATATTTTAAATGATTCCGACAAAATCACCGACCCGCAAACCCTGGCCCAACCCACCCGGCTGGGTAGAGAGACCCGAGAGGAAAACAAAAAATTTCGGGGGGATATCTGGTTTATTCCGGCGGGGCGTTTTGATCATCAGGATAAGCGCCACCGCTATCACGAGCAGCTGCGGGCGGTACACAGCCAGGATTTGGCGGGATGGACGGCGGCTTTTAAAAAGGGGGAAGAAAAGCAGGATCCCCGCAATGTGACCGAATTTTTTCGGGAGCGGGTGGAGGGGGTCAAACATCCCGAGATGGGTGACCGCACTCCGGATTTCCTACTCATCGACTCCCGCACCGGCATGACTGAAATTGGGGATCTGCTGTTAGGGGCCGGGGCGGTGGATCGGATGGTGCTGGTGAGTGGGCTCAACGAACAAAACCTCATCGGCTTGGAAACCATCGTTCGGGATTTACAGGATTCCGAGGAAAACCCCATTCCTTTGGGAGAGATGCGCAAGCACCTCACCTTCGTCGCCTCACCGGTTCCCCAGGGGGAGGAGGGACTCAAGGAAGCGCGGTTTCAAAAGCTGAACGAATTGATCCACAGGCTTGCCCGGGAAAAACCGGATGGCGAGCCGGAGTTCATGCCCGATCTCCACCAAATCCCCTACCACCCCCACATCGCCCTCTCCGAAGAGTTGATGGTGGCGCGCTATCCCAGAAGCGAACCCGCCCAGGCAATGCTGAAGGTGATGGAAGAGGTGCTGGAAAAAGGCTCCCCAGAACTCCAAAAGGAGACCACCCGCCAAGAGTTGCAGGAAATTGGTGCACTGGAAGATAAAGAAGAAAACGACAAGGGGGCAAAACCTACCTTCCCCCACCATCCCTGGTCCCTGCTCCCGGTCTGGAACTGGCCCGACCCCACCATGACCCTGGAACGGTTCGCTCCTGGTCTACCCAAGGAACACCATGGCTTGCTGAATGGACTTGCCCGCTCCGTCTCCGTCTCCAAAGATGAAAAGGGCAAAATAATTGAGAATGTTGGCCAACTGGACGAATTCCAATATGTCGAGCTAAACAAAATATTTAGAGAGGAACAGCTCAAGTTTGGTGATCTGTCAGAACCACATTATCACCAACTCATCCAACTTAGTGTGGGGCATTTTGCTGGATGGCTGGAACTTTGGTTTGAGAAAAATCTCGTTGAGAAGGAAACAGTTCTGCAAACCATCGTTCAGGAAGAACGGAATAACCTCTTGGGGAGCTGGCCGGATATTGGTGCCTTTTGGAATGAACTGGCAAAATATTTTGGCCAAATCGAATCGAGGGAATTACAGGAGGCTGCTCTCAGGAAAGCGGCTTCCAAAGATCCACGATGGGCCGCACCCTGGTTTCATTTGGGTGTTTTACTACTGGAACACACGAACCGATATACAGAGGCTGAGGAGATCTTTCGAAAGGCTATTGATCTGGGGCCTCAACTAGCCTCTCCCTGGAATAGCCTGGGGAATTTACTGAGTGATCATACCGACCGATACGATGAAGCTGAAAAGGCATACCGAACAGCCATTGAGCTGGATCCAAAATATGACACTCCCTGGAATGGCCTGGGGAATTTACTGAACAACCATACCGACCGATACGATGAAGCTGAAAAGGCATACCGAACAGCCATTGAGCTGAATCCAAAATGGGCCTATCCCTGGAATGGCCTGGGAAATTTACTGAGCAACCATACCGACCGATACGATGAAGCTGAAAAGGCATACCGAACAGCCATTGAGCTGAATCCAAAATGGGCCNATC
>JADFZT010000139.1 GCA_015232395.1 Magnetococcales bacterium
TCTACGAAGTCAGCAAAACATTTTCAGACCAAAAAGGCTGTCAAGTCTTATTTGCGGCAGGGTGCTGAATAGTTACCAAAACTTTTAGCATTCAGGCAGGGGATATTTTGGAAGAACAGAGAGATCTGCCAAGGGTCAGGCGGGATTTTTTTCGGGTTTGAACGGTTGGCACTTTTCGGATAGCTGTTGCGAGGGAGCAATTTCCCATCAACACCCACAAGCAGCACAGCACCCACAAGCAGCACAGCACCCACAAGCGGCTCAACACGCCACAGACGGCATCGAGCGACCGTTCCAGGTCAATCTTGCAGGGAAGCCCGAAACATCAGGAAGGAACGATCAAATCGATCCTTGAGGGCTTGAATCGGCCCTCGCGCCTGATCGATCTTTCCTTGGGCTGCGGCATCCTGGATTTCAGCGGCCAGATCCCCCAAGGCGACCAAGCCGATATTTCTGGCCATGCCTTTCAGGCGATGACTGGATTCACTGATCTGCAGGGCTTCGCCACTGGCCATTCCCACTTCCACCTGCGTCACCAGGTCTGCGCCACTATCGGCGATGACACTGGCCAGAGAAGCGAGCTGGGAAGAGCCCATTTTATCCCGAAGCAGATGGATCCGTTCGGAATCGACGAGAGATGATGGTGTGTCTTCGGACACGGTAACCTCCATTGAACACTCATAATTGATGCCAATACCAGGTACTGGCGAGAAAAATAAAGCCGTTCACTTCAGATGAAAAAAAAATTTCACCTCGTGATAATCACCCGTCAACTTTATTCCTTTTGGAATGTTTATTCAAGCTTTGAATCCATCAGATGGCGTTTTTCGAACCCACTCAGCCCCATCTCACTGGTATAAGCTCTTCTTGTTCCACATAAACAGGGCTGCCAGGATACTTGAACCATGACCATTCCTGTGTTAATGGATAGTTAACCCCTATTTGTGCATGATCCAGGCATCACCTCCTCCAAGCGACCCAAAAAGAGCCCTCCATGAGCGATAGCCCCCTTTTGCAACCGATCATTCTCAACGGCCTCACCCTCCCCAACCGGCTGGTGCGTTCTGCCACCTGGGAAGGGATGTGTGATGAGGAGGGACGCCCTACCGAAAAATTGATCGATACCTATCGCTCTCTCGCCTTGGGTCAGGTGGGGCTCATCATGAGCGGTTATGCCTTTGTCACTCTCGATGGCAAGCAGCTCCCGGGAAAAATGGGCATTCACAGGGATGATTTTGCCCCGGAAATGACGGCCCTCACCCAGGCAGTCCACGCTGCTGGGGGACGGATATGCATGCAACTGGTGCATGCCGGAGGACAGGGCAGCCAAGCTGCGGGAGGCCGCCGGCCCCTGGCCCCGTCTGCGGTGGAAACCGCCCAATATTCAGAAATACCCGAAGCCATGAGCCAGGAGGAGATCAATCGCATCGTCGCGGCTTTTGGCGCAGGTGCAGCCCGGGCCAAAGCCTTTGGTTTCGATGGGGTGCAGCTTCACGGTGCCCATGGATATCTCATCAATCAATTTCTCTCCCCCCACACCAACCAACGCACCGATGGCTATGGCGGCTCCGCTGAAAATCGGCGGCGCTTTCTGATGGAGGTCTACCAAAGGGTACGTGAAGCGGTGGGGCGGGACTATCCGGTAATGATCAAGCTGGGTCTCAGCGACTTTTTGGCTGAAGGACTCAGTGAAGAGGAAGCTTTGGAAAATGCCAAGGCCCTGGATCAAGCCGGAATCGATGCCATCGAAGTGAGCGGCGGCACCCCCGCCTCAGGCAAACAGAGCCCAGCTCGGGGACGCGCCAAAACCATCGATCAGGAAGGGTATCACCTCACCCTGGCCCACCAGGTAAAGCAAGCGGTCTCCTGCCAGGTGATGGTGGTGGGCGGCTTTCGCAGCCTGGAACTGGTGGAGCGCGCCCTCACCGGGGGAAGTGCAGACTATGTCTCCCTGGCCCGCCCCTTCATTCGGGAGCCCGACCTGGCCAAA
This sequence comes from Magnetococcales bacterium, assembly GCA_015232395.1. Taxonomy (NCBI): domain Bacteria; kingdom Pseudomonadati; phylum Pseudomonadota; class Magnetococcia; order Magnetococcales; species Magnetococcales bacterium. The sequence goes on from JADFZT010000139.1 coordinate 1,991, forward strand.
CGTTGGAGCTCCGGCGACCGAAATCCAGCCACCTGCCAATCCTGTAACGGCTGTTTCAAACCAGGCCTCAAAGAGGGTGGCATCTATTGTGTGAAGGAAAAAATGCTGGAAGCCCGCAAAGAGGCTGCAGAAGCCTCTTATGAAACCCAACTGTGAGCCCCACCGAGAGGGGGCTGCCAGATGGATCAAACCTGAGCTTGACTCAAAGATTTGAAATGTTGAAGGGCTTTTAAAAAAACGTTCTCTCAATTGAGACTTCAAGCCACTTTTTTTCAATCACCAACGACACTGTTTGCAAACATTTTTGGAAAATCGCCTGTTTGGAATAACGGGGTATACATGGCCACAAACAGCTTTGACCTGACCCGTACTTTTTCCCGCCGCAGCCTGGTTGGCATCCTTATGGTGGCTGTTCTCATGACTTGGTTCCACCGTTGGCTTGCGGTGGATGCCATGACTCAAAACGAAGCCCAAAACAACGTCCAACTGACCCAGGTACTCTCCAACACCATCTGGCCTCGCTACGCCTCTTTTATTACCACCGCTTCCTCCCTGCCCTACGAAACACTCTCCCAGCAGGGGGAGATTGCCTCTCTTCGACGGGAGTTGGCTGAAAAAATCGTGGGTTTACACATCCTGAAAATCAAGATCTACAATACCGACGGTCTTACCGTTTTTTCCACCGATCCCAAACAGATAGGTCAAAGCAAGCTCGACAATCCCGGCTTTCGCGCTGCTCTTTCAGGTCAGGTGGCAAGCGAGATTACCTTTAAAAACCAGATCGACACCTTCGAAGGGGTACGGGCGGATCGGAACATTATCTTTTCCTACATTCCCATCTATCCCTATCCCAATAGCCAGGTAGCGGGCATTTTTGAGGTTTACGCTGATGTGACCCATCTTTTGGGAAAAATCCGCCAAACCAGCTATATCGTCGCCTTGGGGGTCACCTTTTTATTGGTGATACTCTATCTGTTTTTGTTGGCTGTGGTGCGTCAGGCTGACGGGATCATTCGCACCCATAAAATCGAAGAGAGACAGACCCAAAACCAGGTCATGCAACACCTTGCCCGCCATGACTCACTGACCGATCTACCCAATCGCACCCACATGCTGGAGCGATTGGACCAGGCTCTGGAGCGGGCCAGGCGAACCAACACAAGATTGGCGCTACTCTATTTCAACGTTACCCGCTTCAGGATCATCAACGACAGCCTCGGCCACGAAGCCGGAGACATGGTGCTGATGGAAGCCACCCTCCGACTCACCGATTGTATCCGTGGCGGGGATACCCTGGGACGGTTGGGAGGGGATGAGTTTTTGGTCATCGTTGAAAACATCTCCTCGGTAGATCAAGTCGCAACGCTGGCGCAGCGTCATCTGGCTGCCTTCCTGGAACCCATCGAGGTGAACGACAGACAACTGGTCCTCACCCCCAGCATCGGTATTGCCCTCTTTCCAGAAGATGCCGACCGGGCTGAAAAGCTGATTGAAGATGCTGGTGCCGCCGCACTCAAGGCCAAAGATCAAGGACGCAATCGGTTTGTCTTTTATACCGAATCCCTTAATGCCAGCTCCCTGGAACGCCTGGAGATGGAAACCGCCATCCACAACGCTTTGAGTAATGGTGAGTTTTTGCTTAATTATCAACCACGCATCAGCATATCAGCCCAAAAAGTCATCGGCTGTGAGGCACTCCTGCGCTGGCAACACCCCCAAAAAGGACAACTCTCCCCAGACCATTTCATCTCCCTTCTGGAAGAGACCGATCTGATCATCCCTGTGGGAGAGTGGATCATCCGTGAAGCCTGCCGCCAATGCCGGGAGTGGCAGCTGGAGGGGCTGGCTGGCTTGCGGGTTTCGGTCAATCTCTCTCTGCGCCAGTGTCAATCCGAAACCCTGTTGGAAACCGTCGGGCAAGCCCTGGCCGATACCGGCCTGGCGGCCTCCTGCCTGGAACTTGAAATCACCGAAAGCGTCATGGCCGACGAAATGCAACATACCCTGACCCTGCTGAAACAATTGAAGAAAAAAGGCATCCTCCTCTCCATTGACGATTTTGGCACCGGCTATTCCTCTTTGAGCCATTTGATGCATTTTCCGGTGGACCATCTCAAGGTGGATCGGGCCTTTGTTCAGGACATCACCCGCAACAGCAACCACGCAGCCCTCACCGATGCCATCATCGCCATGGCCAAAAGCTTGAAGATGGGGGTGGTGGCTGAAGGCATTGAAGAGGAAGATCAACTGCACCTTCTGGAAGAAAAGAAGTGTGATGAACTCCAGGGATATTTCTTTGCCAAGCCCCTCCCACCCGAACGTTTCCTCCTGGAGGCGAAGCAAATTTCCCAACAGTTACAAAATCTGTCTGCCGAAACACGCAACTCTACCGAATCCATTGTGATGACGTGAATTGTCCATCTCTTAAAAAAGCGACCAGCTCTTCTCTCTCCTCTGTCCTCAATGATTTATATGGCACGATTTGTTGGAATTGAAATCGGCTCAAATCGAGCCACATGACAATCGAGCCCTTTCAGGTGAAATAGATGAAACGCATTCCAGAGCCCCAGCTGATGCTGGACAAAGCCCAGGCCAAAGCCTATGCCGAGGCGGATTTCAGTCTGCCACACAACCATTTTGTCCAGCTTTTTCAGGATCATTTTCCCCAATGGCACAACAAACCCGCCTATGCCCTGGATTTGGGCTGTGGACCTGGAGATGTCACCCGCCGCTTTGCCCAAGCCCATCCCCAATGCCTGATCCATGGGATTGATGGCTCCCGGGAGATGATCGATCAGGGGCGTCGAATGCTGGCCAGACAAGAGGAGGGGGCCGGCCAGATAAGCCTGATCCACGGCCTGCTGCCCGGCGCCTCTCTTCCCAGAGCCCGCTATGAAATCATCCTCAGCAACTCCCTGCTCCACCATCTGGACAACCCCCAAACCCTCTGGCAGACCATTCATGAGCGGGGTTTGCCCGGAGCATCGATTGGCATCATGGATCTTTTGCGGCCAGGCACCATCACCACCGCCAAGGAGCTGGTGGAGAGCCATGCCGGGAATGCGCCCCAAATATTAAAGGATGATTTTTACAACTCGCTGTTGGCAGCTTACACAGCGGATGAAATCGAAGCCCAGCTGCAAGAGGCCGCCCTGGATTTTTTGGAGGTTCAGGTGGTGAGTGACCGACACATCACCATCATGGGCACCCTCCCTGAAAGCTGAACCAGGCCGACCACGCAACATGGCGGATTAAATCATGGCCACCTATCTGTTGATGATTCACTTTCCTGTCTCAGGCACCATCCGAGTCGGGGCATTGGGCGAACAGACCCTTGCCGCCGGGGAATATCTCTATGTGGGCTCTGCCAAACGCCACTGGCAGGCCCGGATCAAACGCCACCTGGGCACCACGACCCGCCGCCACTGGCACATCGACTATCTCCTGGCCATTCCCCAAGCCCAAGTCACCTCGGTGTGGGTCACCCTGGCCGATCAGGAGTGCCAAACCGCCCGGATGCTCCTGGAGCTGGATAAAATCGCTGTGGTCAAACCGGGCATGGGGGCATCGGATTGCCGATGTCAGGGACATTTTCTGCGAGCCGGGGGGAAAATCGAGTCGATTGAGGAGAAACTCGATGGGATGGGATTTTTCCAACATATATAGCAATTCTATCTCAAAATTAGACACTCTTCCCTGACTCGTCATCCCCGCGAAGGCGGGGATCCAGAGAGATAATCATAACCCTCAAGGAAAAACAAAATCTTCAGCAA
>JADFZT010000140.1 GCA_015232395.1 Magnetococcales bacterium
CCATTCTGGCGTGGAAAAATCGTGTCAAGAAATATCGTGCTGCCACCTCATTTTTTTTGGGGGGGCGAGCAGTTACGAATATGATCCAGTTCCTTTAGAATTTTCCCAAGCTGGGCCAGCACATCAGGAGCCTCTTCAAATCCTTTCGCAACTTCCTGTCTCAGCTTCGATATAGCCGGGAGCGCCGCTCTCACCTTTTCCTCAAAGACTTCACCTTCAGCGCCGCCCGGAATCAAAATCTTGCTTTGGTGACCAATGGCCTTGTCCAACTCTAACTGGCGGGATTTGAACCGTTCAACAGCACCTTCGGAAGATTGCTGCATGGACTCCCCGACCGTCAGTTTCGCGGCTGGCTCTCCATATTTTCCGGATACCTGACGATGAACACCGGTGGCCGCGTCGATGGTTCTGGTTGCGGCCCGCTGAACTGTTCCTGTGGATCCCGGCAGATTGGAAAGCGCCGTCCAAACTTTCTGCATCATGGGGCTACCACTGATCGCTCCGGCAGCTCCCTCGATGGGAATGCCTGCCTGTTGGAAGTCGCTCAATAGCTGGGGGGCGGCAGCATTGGCCGTGCGATTTCGGAATGGACTTGCAGCCTTCCCGTAAAGCTCCTTGGCAAGGTGCGGCACCCCTTCTGCCACCTTCCCAATAACCGTTTCCAGGCCGGTTTCGATGGCAGCATCTGCCCCTTTCTCAGCCAGATTTCGGGTATCCACCGTGCCGCCCACCCCCCGCATCACCGCATCATGGGCCTGTCCAGCCATCTGGGAGCCCAGGGCCCCACCCGCCGCAGCGCCCCAGGGGCCCCCAGAAAGACCCAAAAGCCCGCCACCAGCACCGCCCACAAGCTGGGAGATTTCCCGGCCAGCACCGAAAAGATCACCCACATCCAACCCTTCCGGATTCACCAGAGTGGGGCGTTTGGTCTCGGGGTGGGTGAAGATGAAGTTGTCCTCTCCGAAGGGTTGGGCATCGGGGAAGAATTTTTGCAGGGTGGCCAGCTTATCCTTTTGACCCAGGGCCGATCCAACAGCAGAGCGAACGCCATAGTTTGACCCGGTATCCCGGTCGATATTTGTTGGGTTGGCATTTCTGAGTGCCAGCCTGGCTTTCAGTTCTTCCCTGGCATTGCCGTTACGCTTGGCCTCTTTGAGCCTCAGATGTGTTTTCAACTCTTCTCTGGGTGTCATTGCTGCCCCCTGAGCATTCGGTTGTATTCCCGCACCTGTTCATCAGAAAGACCGCCAACATCTTCAGGCTTGAGGGTTTCAATCGTCTGTTGGCGGTTTATCCCCTGCCCACCACCGGCTTGGCCAGTTGCTTGATTCTCAATTTCATCTTCCGATACGCCTGGAAAATATTTCTTAAGAACCGCTCTTCTGTACTTTTTGTCCGCGCCCGGTAGGGCAATTGTGGGTGCCAAAGTTACAAAATCCGTCAGCATTTCGAGCTTCAACCTCTGCGTCTCTGCAGGGTCAAAAGTGGAAGGGATGTACAGATCGGTGTACTTGTCCCACTCATTATCTTTGACGGCAGCACCGGATAATGACCGCACAACGCCATCTATTGCGCTCTTGATTCGAACATTGGCAGATCGTCCATCGGTCCAGGGAATGTTCAACCCCATCTTGATCACGTGCCCTGGTTCCGAGTCTTTTTCAAGCCCTTGCGGAAATAGATATTCAATCACCTTCTTGACCTCGCCTTGGGCGTTCAATAGCGCCGTCATTTTTGCGGCCTGTTCAAACGGCATTCGATCCGCTGGCCCGCCAGGAGTGGCCTCAAGGTTCCCATCAGCTGTAGGCCGGTAACCGGAAGGGGCGCGTGCTTTGCCATTCCCACCGAAGGAAATAAACGTGGATCCATCCGGGTTGGTCTGGACGGTGGTTCCGCTCTTGGCAAGCAAGGTGGTGAGTTGCGTTTTTTCTTCCTGGGACAAAGAGTCTCCTGCCAGGGCCTGGGCGTTTTTCATGGCTGGAGTTTGCTGGGCCGCCTGGGTCTGTCTGGCCTGCTCCCCCCTCAAGGGCACCATCGTTTTTTCGTGCTGCTGCTGATCGTTCTGAAGCGCCAGTTTGTTCTGGTGCTGTCGCTGTGCGGTTTCTTCTTGAAGAGTTTGCCCGATTACCCCCCCGATACTCATCAGGGAAAACATGTTTTCTTCGCTATACGCTCTGAATTGTGAGGGAATGTCCCTGCCTGTCTGTTGCCGGTAGTGGGCTTTCAGCTGCTCCCAATACTTCGGGCTTTTATAACGCAGCGCTGTGGCGGCAAGGTTTCCCAGCAGCTGGGAATCCCTTGTTTTTTTCGCCACTCTTTCATCATTCAGAGCCTTCGATTCCTCCCGCACCCCTTTCGAAATATCCGTCTGGGTCTTTTTCCACTGCTGTGACTCACCCGGAGCAACCCGCCAGGATTCTTCCGTCAGGCTCCCATTCGGCCCCAGAGTTTTAAAAAACTGCTGTTTGCGCCAAGCTTCGGCCATGCCCATCTGTTTTTTCTGCTGGTCCAGGCTGAACTGGGCCTGCTGCATCTGCTGATTGCGCCGGTTTTGCCTGGCCTCCATAAAGGAGTCGAGCGGGGATTTCCGGGCCGCATTGTTGGCCATGAATTGTTGCCAGATCGCTTCCATGCTCATGATGTCACCTCCTGCATCGCCAGGGTGTTCCTGAATTCCCTGGCAGCTGAAAAAGCTGTCGCTATGTGATCGAGAAGACCAGGAGCCACCGCGCTCCATGCCAGGGTCAGATCGGGCATTTCAAGAAGATCATCCGATTTCCAAACAATCATTCCCGCCAGGTGAAGAGCGCTCTCGATTCCAAGCTGGACTGCATCCAGTTCGACCGGGGCGGGCGCGGTCAACGGGTATTGGGCTATCAGGATATTGCGGATTTTCAGGGTAGACGCATGGGCCGCTTCAAGATGGTTGAAGAAGGTTGGACAGACAGCGCCCCAGCTCAGAAGCAGATCGGTTCCATGGTTTGGGCTCTGCTCTTGTAGGGTGACCGTCTGCACCAGGAAGAAGGCCCGCTCAAGGCAGGGCATGACCGCATCCAATTCGGACAGCAAGGCAAAGGTGTTGGTAGTGCTGTTGTGGATCTCGCCAAGTTTAACCAGGGCAGGATCGTGGGGGTGGTCGTTGACCGGAATATGGCCCAGGATATCTTCTATGCTCATCGCTCAAACTCCTTGGCTCACGACAGTCCGGAAAGAATATCCAACGCGTTGGTGGATCCCGTATAGCTGAACCCATCCGGCAGCACACTGGTGGAACCGAAACTGCTGCCTAAACTGCCCAGGATGGAAGTCAGATCGGAAAGTGTATTCCCCCAAAGGCCACTACTGGCCAGATAGGAGCTGGCTGTGGCATTGCCGGAGTTGATGGTGTTGCTGGCTGTGCTGCTGCCCAGCTGGCTGTAGGCGCTCATCAGGTCCGAGCCATAGGAGGAACCAAGACTCCCCAGGGTGGAACTGATTTGGCTGGAGTTGGAAGTGGGAGTGAGTCCAGCCAGTGACTGAGCAAGGGAGAGCGTGTTTTGTGCCCTGGAATTGTCGATATTGTATTGATCCAGAGCGCGCCCATAGTAGGTATCCCCATAGGTCTGGGCGGTGCCTTCGGCAAACTGCGAAAGGGCCTGTAATTGCGCTCCGGAAAGGTTCATCCCCTTGGCAGAGGCGGCATTTTCCAGCGCCTTCAGACCCTGTTCCAGTGTGAATTGGTATCCAGGGTCATCCTCGATTTGGGATGTATCCCAGGAAAAGGTTGGGTTCCACCACTCTTCCAACTCCTCAGATGTCATATTCTTGGGACGCATCCAGTAAAGCGCATCCCCCAGCCGCCCCACCGCCTCCTGTGACTCCTCCAGAAAGGGGGCTTGATCCTCCCGATCCTGGTTATACATCTGCAAAATCAAATCCTGGGTGGCGTCGAACTGCCGCCCGGATTCATCTATACCCATCTGGGTCATGTCGATCTGACCCTGGGTGGCGGCATCGTAGGCGCTCGCCTGAGTCTGTGCGGCATCTTCAGCAGAGTCGGCCCCGATCAGGCCGCTGATGATGGATCCGCCTGCAAGAGCAAGAGCAACGTCCAATCCAAAAAGACTCATTTCAACCTCCATGTTTTGAATGCCCGAGCGCCTTCCATGACTCGGTATTTTTTCGAAAAGCAGCGTCCCAATTTATGCGTCATAATTGTTTCATAAAAACCGATATAATGCAATGATTTCAAAGGGAAATGCCTGTGTTTCCGGAGAGACAAAACCCGTATGGCCATGGTGATTTGTGGGGCTTGTTTTTCTGGTCAACAAGGGGGCTAAATCGCTCTGTGTGGGCCGATCTCTGAAGGAGCTTCAGGGGGGTATGCGGGAGGAGTCGTTGCAAGGCGTGCATGTGTTGGGGGGGGTGGGCCTAAAACCGGTTTTTTTCAGGCCAACCAATTGTTCTTGTGGGGATTGGGGTGGGGACCAAAAGAGGGGACAAGATGAGGAAAGGCCGCCGTCCTTGGCTGGCCTCCCGATGTGATGATATTCAATGGCCCCGCCGTCCATGGCAGTGATTTCCCATTCAAACCATCAAGAGGGGGGCACGCTTTTGGTGCTGTGCTGGATCTGTAGCAGAGGCCGCGGATCATCAAGAATCATTTCTGCATCTTCTCCAGTTACTGTGATGTGCTTCAACAACAATTGCGCCAAAGCGGAAACATTGAACCAATAAGCGGTTAGGAGCTCCTGAGTCTGACGGACCAAATCTTCTGTTTCGTGATCGGGCACGAATCGGATGATGAGATTCTTGGCAGTTTCGTGGTCCTGCCAACAGATTGAATTATTAAGGTCGGTAGCAGGAAAGCGTATCTTTTCAGCTAGCCCACCTGCCAGAAGGGACATGATTTTGATCTTGATAAGGGTTTGGCGAGCAGTTGTTGCCTCATCTGGGAATGGCCTCTCATCGGTATGAAATATCTCCATTGGATCTCCATGGACAATGCAGCTACCAAGCGAATCATCGGTTGGCTTGATTGTTACTTCTTTGAGTCGGATACCGAAATGCCACCAAAGAACAGCATGTCCAGCCTCATGGTAGGCAGTCAGCTCTCTGTTTTGGTCGTTCACGGGTTATTCCTCCAGCAGAAAAAATAGGGTTCCCGCCATCCATGGCAGGGTGGATGTTGTTATTTGCCTTTCTGCCGTCTGGCCTCAAACACCCGTCCAGCTTCCTGGATAGCCCGCAACTGTTCGATGACTACCCATGCAGCCTGATTGATTGTAAGGCCTTCCAGGTCAACGAGTCCCGTCCCGCCGGGAAATGTAGCTGACTGAATTAAATCCGCGACAGCATGAGCCTGGTTAACGCGCATATCCACAACATCCTGATATTCCAGCCAGCCATGGGGATATGGGTCTGCTTTGCCGGTCGCTGGACTGGTCTTGGCCGGGGTGCCGCTCATGATCCCACCTCCTTCCCCACCAGAGCTTCCTGGATTTTAAGGGCAGCCTCATAGGCCAATCCAAGGTGGTCATAAAGGCCCGTGGACACCGAGCCCCAGACCAGTGACAGATCGGTTTCCTCCTTGGGATCATTCACCTGCCAGTTGACCACATTGGCCAGGAAATAGGCCTTATCGATGCGAGATAGGATTTCATCCAGCTCGGTGAGGCCTGAGTTTCTGGCGGGTGGGCACATTTGAGCCTATCGAAAAATCAAATCCTAAAGAAAACGACATGTTACGGTA
>JADFZT010000141.1 GCA_015232395.1 Magnetococcales bacterium
GGACCCTGATCGTGGTGAGGCTCTGCCTGAAAGTCGGCAGAAAAAATAATGCGTTTTTCCTGGGCAGCTTGCCCACACAGGCAGTGCCCCAAGGGAATTTGAGTGCAGTGGTTGAGGATGTCGTCGTCGGCCACATTCCGCTGGGCCGCCAGTTCCAGTGTGTTGTTTTTTTCGTTTAGAATAAAAATGGCCCCCTTGGCCTGAACTTTGAGCCAGGGGACGGTAGAGATGGTATCGAGGGCGATGTGCAGTTTATGGGTGAGAGTCGTTTGCTCCAGAGCGGTGTGGAGTAGGATATAGTTGGCCCTCTGGGCGTGCTGCAGGCGCAGATTGTACGCTTCGGTCTCTTTGCGTTCGGTGACATCCCGCACCACCGCCAGCAGGTATTCCTTGTCGTTTTGGGTCAGGAGTTGCAGATTGGCCTCGGTATGGCGAAATTTTCCCTCCTGGTTGAAGCGCCCTCCTTCCACCAGCAGCTTGTCACGATGACGCACTTCCCGAACCACATCCCGCCAGACACTTCCTTGGGGGCAGATGACCCGGCAGTCGGGCATGGTCATTTCAAAAGGGGCAAAGGGAGGGGAGAGGCCCAGGCGCTCTACGGCTGTGGCGTTGGCATCCAGCAGGAGGCCTGTTTGGGGGTCAAAGATTAAAATTTCATCGTCGGTACGATCAATCAGGTTGCGAAACAGCTTCAGCTCCTGATCTTTTTTCCGGATGGTTTCCTTGTGTCGGTGCAACTCCAGAAAAACCTTCACCTTGGCGAGTAAAATTTGGGGATTGAAGGGTTTGACCAGATAATCCACCGCTCCCAGATCATAGCCTTCAAAAAGGTGCTGCTCATCCTTATAGACAGCTGAGATAAAGATAATGGGGATGTGCTTGGTTTTTTTGACCCCGTTCATCAGCTTGAGAATCTCAAAGCCGTCCAGGTCCGGCATGTGGGCATCCAGCAGAATGACGGAAAATTCTCCCCGCATGATTTGCAGTAGAGCCTCCTGACCGTTATCTGCCAGCACCAGTTCCGCATCCAGCTCCTCCAGCAGGGAGGCGGTGGCGAGGAGATTTTTTTGCAGGTCGTCAACGATCAGAATGCGTGGTTTCATTTCGTTATCCCCCTTCGCCCAGCCAAATGTCGATCATGGAGAGCAGTTTGGGGGGATCCACTGGTTTGGGGAGATAATCGGAAGCCCCGGCATCCAGGCAGCGTTGCCGCTCACCGTGGAGTGCCTTGGCGGTGAGGACGATGACCGGGAGGTTTTGGAGTTTGGGGTTTTTGCGAATTTCTTTCAACACTTCATAGCCATTCATGTCTGGCATCATGATATCCAGAAGTACCATATCCACCGGTTCTTCGGTTTCGTCCTCCAGGCGGTTCAAGCCGATCCGGCCGTTTTCAGCCATGAGAATGGTGGCCTGTTTATCTTCCAGGAGGCTGGTGAGGGCAAAAATGTTGCGCATGTTGTCTTCCACCAGGAGAATGCGCCGCCCTTCCAGGTTGCGGGCAGAGGGCATTTTGTCGGGGCTTTTCTTTAGTGAGGTTGGATCGGTGGTCAGGGCTGCGGTGGATGGTTGCACCTTGGGCTTGCGGCCTGGAATGCCATCGACGACCTCTTTCAGAAAGCGGGTAGACTCCTGGATGCAGATGTCGCTACCAGAGGAGAGGGAGACCATTCGGTAGGCTTTTTTGATGGCGGTTTTGGGGGTCTGAAAACCGGGATGGGCCAGGTGCAACAGTGGCAGGGAGTCCCAACGCACGGCCCCCCGGAGGCGATCCACCAAGCCGGTGATATCCACACCCGACAGCTCGCCGACGACGATGGCCGCTACGGGGTGATAATAGTTGGCGAGAAAGAGTGCGGCTCCCTGATCCCCGGCCACGATCACCCCGAGCCCCAGATTGCGGGCGATTTCATTTTGTTTGCGCACCCGTTCGTGGTCGGTGCCCACCACCAGAATCGATCGATCCGCAGGGCCCAAGGTGCGCCGATCGTCGCGGATGGATTCGAGTCCTTTGTCCCGGGGCTGGGGAGTTTGGCTTGTTTCGATGTTGTCTTCACCTTCAGATTTTTCGCTCTCTACGGCCACCGGGGCACTTGTCACCGGCAGATAGAGGGTGAAAACGCTCCCTTCACCTTCCTGGCTCTTGAGGGTAATACTGCCTTCCAGCAGGGTGGCCAGCTCCCGACAGATGGCGAGCCCCAATCCCGTTCCGCCATATTGGCGATTGGTGCTGTCGTCCACCTGGCGGAAGGGTTCGAAGATCAGCGCCTGTTTTTCTTCAGGGATACCGATGCCGGTATCAGTAACCGAGATGGCGAGCCAATCCTTGGCTTTGGCCATTATTTTAGGGTCGAGATTGTCCGGCTTTCGAGCCTGAAAAGTGAGTTCAATCAGACCTTTCTCCGTAAACTTGATGGCGTTGGAGAGGAGGTTTTTTAAAATCTGTTCCACCCGCTGGCGGTCGGTATAGAGGGCGATGGGCAGCATCCCCTTGAGATTGACTTCAAACAGAACCCCTTTGTCCTGAGCCACATGTCGAAACAGTTTGCCCAGGCTTTCGGCAAGTTCCGTCAGTTTGAGATCATCCTTGAAGATCCGTACCCGCCCGGCTTCGATCCGGGCCAGATCGAGGATTTCGTCGATCAGGGCCAGGAGATCGGAGCCCGCAGCATGGATGGTTTCGGCAAACTCCACCTGCTTGTCGGTGAGATTGCCCTGTTTATTGTCCCCCAGCAGCTTGGAGAGGATCAGCAGGCTGTTGAGGGGGGAGCGCAGTTCGTGGGACATGGAGGCCAGAAAACGGGATTTATAGCCGCTCGTCTGCTCCAGCTGAGAGATGGTATCGTCCAAAACTTTTTGATGAATCGTCAGTACTTGGGCCTGTCTTTGGGTTTCGTCCAGCAGGGTCTGGGTGCGCAGGGCTGCTTGAACACTCCCAATAGCGACAGCGATGGTGCCGCTCACCCGTTCCAGAAGTTTCTGATGCAGCTCGGAAAAGGGATGGATGGCACCCAGAGTCAACACCCCTCGGAGTTGATCGTTATGGATCATGGGGATGGCTAGAACGTCGGTGGGAGCCACTGCCACGGTACCGGCTTCGATGGTGAACGATGTCAGAGAATCGGTGGGAATATCTGCCAGATGAAAGATCTTTTTTTCCAGAGCGGCTTGACCGATGAGCCCTTCCCCCAGCTGAAAGGTTTTCCGTCCGGCTTGCTCCGGGGAGAGGGCAAAACCGGCGGTGAGGTGCAGCAGACCATCCGTTTCCATCAAGTGAATAGCCCCATTTTGGGCCTTGAGATGGTTGGCCAGGAAACCCAGAGCCGTGTGGCACAACGCATCGGTATCGGTGAGCCCCCGCATGCGACTATTGAGTTGGGCTGCACTCTTGAGGATCCAATCCTGCCGGCTGCGGTGTAGATCCAGAGGCCGATAGAGAAAATAGTAGATGACCGGCAACCCACCCAGGCCAATGACCAGAAGATGCAGAGCAATGGATGTCAGTCGGGAAGGGGGCGTGGCAAAGGATTGGGTGAGGAGCATGAGCCCCGCGTGGAGCAGGGCGAGGAGGAGCACAGTGGTTATAAACCGGCAGGGGACTCGGCACCTTTCGGCCCAGCTGGGAATCAGCGGTTTTTCAGGTTGCGACATGGCATTTTTGGCTCCCTCCAGCCAAGCGATTCAGACACCGTTCGGCAACCCTGAAAATATATCAGGAACGGGGGTGAAAAGGGCTGATAATTTTTGTGACCAGCCAAAAAAGTGATATTCAGAGCTGTAATGGTTGGCTGTTAAATGCGGCCCAAGCAATCCGGCCACCAAAAGATGGTGGTGTCATCCTTGCGGGTGAGACCCACTACGGGTCCATCTTGAGAGATGACGAACACCACGGCTCCCGGATGTTGACCGACAAAATTGACCGCTGAGTTGTGGCGGGTGCCATAGCGGGAAAGATCGATGGGGCCGGGATGGTGCATCATGCGTTCGTCGGGCCATCTGAGGGTTTGATGGGGCCAGTGGGGGGCTGCGAGAATTGTTCCGAAGGAGATGGGTCGCAGGGAATGGTCGATGATCAGTGCGCCATCAAGCCGGGTGAGATTGGCCAAAAGTTCCGCATGATCGACGACTTTGCGTTTACACTCCAGAACCGTCTCTTCTATCACATGGCCGTCAGCGACCGGTTGACCGCTGTGGCGGGCCGAGCGGTTTTCTTCACGCATCTGCTCCATGGCACAGAGATCTTCCAGGAGTGGTGCCCCTTTGGGAGCGTCCAGGAGAATATGTTTGGGCAGCATCCAGTGACTGTACTGAGGTTCGTCCACGCCTCCCCAAGGAGCGTTCGGCATCCAGACGATGGTGCCGCCATGGCCCAGTTTGCCCCCTTCCAGCAGAAGTCGGTCGATAAAATGACGATAAATATACCAATATTTGGTGCCACAGCGTTTAAACTCGGAGTGGCTTTTGATCCTTTCCAGGAGGTTCCAGCCCATCAGGCTTGATGTGAAGGGCTTGGAGGCAGGCTCGGAAAGGCGCCCGGCATTGAAGCGGGCAATGAGACGGTTTTCCCGAAAAAAAGAGAGAGAGCCTGCTTGAAAGGTGGAAATGGTCAGTAGATCCGGGGCGGGTATGCCGAAGGGAAGGGGGTCGAATCGGTCCCGGCCTCGGCGGCTGGTAAAGATCGCCCCCCAGATTTCCAGGAGTTGGGGGGTTCCAACGACCGGACTGACTCCAAGAGCTGTGGTCAGGGGATCGAAACCCATCGCCAACTTGTCCAGGGTATCTACGGTAAAGGGGCGTTTTTTGCCAAAGCGGATGTAGATGTTTTCCCCGGGGCGATCGGTCTCCAGATTTTCGACAGGCTCAGTGAGGGTAACGCTCAGGGTCACCGGATGATCCTCCACCCGGTGCAGGCCAGCCAAAAAGACCGTCTCCATGATTCGTTGAACATGGTCGGAAAAGAGGGGAGGTAAATCCTCTTTCTCTTCCTGCTGCCACAGCGCAATCACCTGCTGGATGGTGTGGGTGTCGAACAACATCTGTTCCTCGTCGGGTGTGGTCCCCTCGGTTGATTGAAGCCGATTTTGGTTCGGTTCGGATTTGGCTGCTTCCGGCCTGCTGCGTTCCCTGGCATAAGCCCCTCTTCGGATTTTAGCCAATCCTGGATAGGCGGGTGCCAGGAAAAAAAACGGTCGTTCGTCAGTCAACCATCGCTTCGCGTCAATGGGGCACTCAAATTGACAAAGATTGCGTCTGATTGCCACCCTTTGAATGCAAAACCCGGGTGACCGCCTCCAGCAGCTGGGTCGGCTCAACGGGTTTGGCCAGGGTGTCGTGGGCTCCCAACTCCCGGGCTGTGGTCAAGAGTTGTTGACCAGAAAACCAGGCTCCATCACCGGAGATGGCGATGATTCGGGTTTGGGGATGGTTGCGGATGATCTCCAAAATCAGTTCCAGGCCATCCATATCCGGCATCAAAATAGGGGTGATGATCAGATCGATCCGGTTTTCCCGCAACCATACCAGGGCCTTTTTGCCCGAGGGTTGCGGGATCACCTGATGGCCTTGGTCGAGAAGGGGGTTGATCCAGTCGTTGCCGGTTTCCTGCTTTTCTTCAATAACGAGAATGCGGGCCATGGGGCGGGGGTTCAACCTCTACCAGCCCAGAACCTCCTTTTCCAAACAGAGCGTGGAAATCGGCTTTAA
>JADFZT010000142.1 GCA_015232395.1 Magnetococcales bacterium
CTTCCGAAGCCCTGCAATTGCTGTTTGAAGGTCAGCGGCCCTCCTTCATGCAGTCTAACGAAGCTGAATAGTTACAACAAAAGAAGACTAAGGAGGCTCAAAATGGGCAAAGTGATCGGCATCGACCTGGGAACCACCAACTCCTGCGTGGCGGTCATCGACGGCGGCGATCCCAAGGTGATCGAAAACAGCGAAGGCGCGCGTACCACCCCTTCTTTCGTGGCTTTCGCCAATGGCGGAGAGCGTCTCGTGGGACAGGCGGCCAAACGGCAGGCGGTGACCAACCCGGCCAACACCCTGTTCGCCATCAAGCGGCTCATCGGACGCCGCTTCGACGACCCCATGACCAAAAAAGACCTGGATCTGGTCCCCTACAGGATCGTCAAGGCCGACAATGGCGATGCCTGGGTGGAAGTGGAGGGTAAAAAGACCAGTCCATCCGAGGTTTCGGCCATGATTCTCGGCAAGATGAAACAGACTGCGGAGGATCACCTGGGCGAAAAGGTTACCGATGCGGTGATTACCGTTCCGGCCTACTTCAACGATGCCCAGCGGCAGGCCACCAAGGATGCTGGTAAAATTGCGGGCTTGAACGTCCTGCGTATCATCAACGAGCCGACGGCGGCCTCCCTGGCCTACGGCCTGGACAAAAAGGGCGGTCAGACCATCGCCGTCTATGATCTGGGCGGCGGCACCTTCGACGTCTCCATCCTGGAGATCGGCGACGGTGTATTCGAGGTGAAAGCCACCAACGGCGACACCTTCCTGGGCGGCGAGGATTTCGACAAGGCGATCATCGATCATCTGGCCGAAGCCTTCCAGAAGGAGAATGGCATTGACCTGCGCAAGGATACCATGGCCCTGCAGCGTCTCAAGGAGGCGGCGGAGAAGGCCAAGATTGAGCTGTCCAACAGCACCCAGACCGATGTCAACCTCCCCTTCATCACCGCCGACGCCAGCGGCCCGAAACATCTCAACGTCAATCTGACCCGGGCCAAGCTGGAGTCCCTGGTGGATGGATTGATTCGCCGTACCTTGGAGCCGTGCCGGACAGCATTGAAAGACGCCGGCGTCTCCACCTCCCAAGTGGACGAGGTGGTGCTGGTGGGTGGCATGACCCGCATGCCCAAGGTGCAGCAGTTGGTGACGGAATTCTTCGGCAAGGAGCCTCACAAGGGGGTTAATCCGGACGAAGTGGTGGCTATCGGCGCGGCGATCCAGGGCGGCGTCTTGAAGGGCGACGTCAAGGACGTTCTGCTCTTGGACGTGACGCCATTGTCACTCGGCATCGAAACCATGGGGCAGGTGTTCACCAAGCTGATCGACAAGAACACCACCATCCCGACCAAGAAGTCTCAGGTCTTCTCTACCGCCGTGGACAACCAGCCCGCCGTAACGGTGCGGGTGGCCCAGGGCGAGCGGGAAATGTTCGCCGACAACAAACTGCTGGGTCAGTTCAACCTGGAGGGCATCGCCCCGGCCCCGCGCGGCATGCCGCAGATCGAGGTGACCTTCGATATCGACGCCAACGGCCTGGTACAGGTTTCCGCCAAGGATATGGGGACCGGCAAGGAGCAATCCATCAGCATCACCGCCTCCGGCGGCCTGACCGAAGCGGAAATTGACAAGATGGTGCGTGACGCCGAGGCCAATGTGGACGCGGACTCCAGAAAGCGCAGGCTCATCGACGCCCGCAACCAAGCCGACTCACTGGTCTATACCACCGAGAAAACGCTCAAGGAGAACGGCGACAAGGTGGACGAGGCGACGAAAAAGGCCATCGAGACCGCCCTTGAAGAACTCAAGGGGGTCATGAACAGCGACAGTGCCGAGGCCATTGATGCGAAAATTCAAGCCTTGATGGAGGCTTCCATGAAGCTGGGCGAGGCGATCTACAAGGATTCCTCCGCCGCCAACAACGGATCGTGCACAACCGGATCCTGCTCTACCGGGAGCAGCAACGACGACGCGGTGGAGGCCGAGTACGAGGAGGTCAAGCCCGATTCCGGAGCCAAGGCTGCCTGATGGTTCATGAATGATGCAAAAATCTTCCCCCTTCCCGCTCCATCGGGAAGGGGGAAATTGTTTGAGGAGGAGTTTCCCATGCCCCTTTACGACTACAAATGCGACGCCTGTGGCGCAGGGTTTGAGAAAGAGCATCCCATGTCTGCGCCTCCCCTGAGCGAATGCCCGGAGTGCGGCGGGAGCAACGTCCGAAAGATCTTTTCCACCGGCGGACTGGTGGGATTCAACAAGCTCGGACAATCAAACCAGTCCCCGCCGCCGAGCTGTTCCCCTGCCGGCGGATGCGCCACCGGGGCTTGTCCACTCAACTAAAGGAGCCGGGATGATGGAACAACCGACTGACGCCATGGCGGAGGAGTCCGCCCAGTCCACTGAGGACCATCCCTCCCGGGAAAATCCTCACGTGGAGGAGACTGGCTCCGTCAAGCCCGAAGATGAAACCAAAGCGGCGGAGAATGACGAACCGGAGCAGAGCCCGGAAGAGCGGATCAAGGCCCTGGAGGAGGAGTTGGAACAGGAAAAGGAGCGATCCGAAGGAAACCGGAACGACTACCTTCGTGCGATGGCAGACATGGACAACCTGCGCAAGCGTACTGAGCGGGAGAAGGAAAACGCCCGGAAATTCGCACTGGAGGGGTTCTCGCGGGATCTGCTTACCCTGGCCGACAACGTAGACAGGGCCCTGACGGCCATTCGTTCAAACATGGAAGGAGAGGAGGAGCTTGCGCCTCTGATAAAATCACTGGCGGAAGGGGCGGAGATGATCGAGGGGGAATTGCAGCGGACCTTCGCCAAACATGGCATCGAAAAGATTGAGGCGGCTGGGAAGCCGTTCGATGCCAACCTGCACCAGGCCATGACCCAGGTAGAGACGGAGGAGGCGGAATCAGGGAGTGTGGTTCAGGAACTCCAGACGGGCTATCTGCTCAATGGACGGCTGCTCCGTCCGTCCCTGGTGAACGTTGCCCAATAAAAAAAGCCCCCGCTTCCGGAAGAGAATGCGGGGGCTTTCGTTTTTCAGCGATCCAGACTTCAGTGGATCAAACCGGCCCTGGGATCAAAGGGCATCTCCTGTTCCATCTTTCGGTAGAAATCCTTCTGGGACTCCGTCTTTGGCGTGGGTACGACCACGTTCAGGATGACGTATTGCGCTCCAACGGGCGATCCCGGCAAACCCCGACCTTTCAGGGCCAGTTTCTTGCCGGATTGGCTCCCTTCCGGAATTTTCAAACGAACCGAACCACCCAGAGTCGGGACCGTCACCGTGGCTCCGAGGGCTGCTTCCCAAGGCGTGATGGGCAGTTCCAGATGGATGTCTTTTCCTTCCACGCGGAACCGTCGGTTCGGCAAAATCCGGATCTGAAGGAACAGATCTTCCATGGAAGCGGCGCCGTTGCCTCGTTTGGCGCCCAGGTGGATTGTTTGGCCGTCGGTGACGCCCGCCGGGATGGAAACCTGGATGCGTTTGTTTCCGCCCCCTGGGGAATGGACTTCAAAGCGCCGTTTGCATCCGGCAAACGCCTCTTCCAGGGACACTTCCACCTCGTGGGCGGGAGGCTGTTGGCTGAACCCATTGGAGAATACCGACCCACCGGCGGCGCCATTGCCCGGAAAACCTGAGAACCAGGCGCCGGAACCACTGCCACGTTCACGTTCACCAAAGAGGCTGTTGAACAACTCTTCCAGATCGATGGGCGAGCCACCCTGCTGAAACCGGAATCCGGATGCGTTCTCATATCCCGGCTGGCCGGGAAAAGAACCGCCGTTTTTCCAGTAGTCATAGAGCTGATCGTACTCGGTCCGTTTCTTTGCGTCTCCCAACACCTCGTAGGCCTCGGAGATCTCCTTGAAACGGGCTTCGCTGCCCTCAGTCTTGTTGACGTCCGGATGATACTCCCGGGCGAGTTTGCGGAATACACGCTTGATCTCGCCGGGGCTGGCGGACTTGTCAACACCCAGAGCCTTGTAGAAATCCTTGAATTCAGCGCCCATGGCGCTCTCCTGTATAGGTCCCGTGGTTAAAACCGACGGGGATCATTTTCTGAATAGACCGAATAACGACTCCTTGGCCTTGTTCCACCAGCTGCCAGCCTTGTCCCGCCACGCTTTGGCCGGAGATTCCAGGGGTTTCAGCGTCAACTCATAGGATCTGTTGATCTCGATCTGGCGGGGACGGGCCTCGTCACTTTTGGGAATGGTGACCGTCAGGACGCCATTTCTGGTGGAGGCATAGGCCTTGTCCACCATCAATCCATCCGGCAGATGGAAAGTCCGCAGAAAGGATCCGGATTCCCACGTCATGCTCCGGTAGGGATTCTTTTCCCGATGGTGGTAGATCCGGGTTCCGCGAATCGTAAGACTGCCTGGCTCGACGGTGACCTTCAGATCCTTCGGATCGATGCCGGGAACATCCGCTGTGAACGTCACCTGATCCGCGCTTTCCGCCACATCGGTCCTGACGGCCCAATGATTCGAGGGCTGCGGCAGGTTGGACGAACGGGACAACGCGTCCCAAACCGGATTCACCAGACCGGCTCCACACCCGGCAAGAGAGCCACGAGACAGATAAAACATGTTTCCCTCCTTTTCCGAATACGAGATATGAAAGACGCAGACGCTGCGCCGAATGATTCTGACCTTGAGATAGGGATTCGGAAGGGGATTTCAAGATGGTGTGGCTCCCGAAAACCTTGCCCGCAATGAAATGTCAGGCTTTTTTTGTTCCTCACTCTGTGTTTGAAATGGGTGTAATGATCTCCATTAATCCTCAGGAAATGGAAAAAGGAAATCCATGTTGCCTCCTCCCCCCAGATTCGAAACAATACTCCCATCTGGGCTGCTGCCGGTCCTGAGACGTCAAGGATGACGCCCCGTTCCGCCGGTTCCTGCGTTCATTTGTTTTGGTCCGCCTGGAATTGATCGTGGTAAAAGTGTGTCAAGCATGATCAACCCAGGAGGTGACACATGAGCAAGAAGAGACGGCAGTACAGTTACGAGGAAAAGGCCATCATTCTGAAGCGGCGCTTGGTGGAACGAGAAGAGCTCTCGGACCTGTGTGATGAGACCGGCTGCCAGCCGAGCATGTTTTACCGTTGGCAGCGCGCCCTCTTCGAACATGCTCCCATGGCGCTGCAAGGTGGACGTGATCGTGACCGGCGGCGCGATCAGGAACGAATTCGTGAACTCGAAGCCAAATTGACCGTGAAGAGCGAGGTCCTGTCCGAGTTGATGGAGGAGCATGTCGCGTTAAAAAAAGCGCTTGGGGCTCGCTGACCGGGCAGTGGGCGCCACCGGACATCCGGGATGAAGTGGTGGATTTTGCCAACCGCTGGCATGAGAAGACGGAAATCACTTTGACCGTTTTGATCGGCTGGGTGGAGATTTCACGCAGCAAATTCCACTATTGGCGTCAGCGTTACGGGCAGGAGAACAACCATAACGGTCGGATTCCCCGTGGTTTTTGGCTGGAGGATTGGGAACGTCAAGCGATCATTGCCTTTTTCCATGAGCATCCCTTGAAGGGCTATCGCCGCCTGACCTACATGATGATGGATGCTGTAATAGACAAGACTTAATCTGACATTCGTGGTAGGATGGATCATCACCAACGAGGAGGATGTCAGAGATGAACAC
>JADFZT010000143.1 GCA_015232395.1 Magnetococcales bacterium
GGTGAATGGGTTGCCCAACGAACATTTTCGAACCTAGGAATATCCTACATCTGTCAGATCAAGTCTTGGCAAGTACACCCCCTTAAGAGACAACAAACCCAATGGCCTTTCAATAAGCCGTCACCCCCAATCCTCCAAAGACTCCAACGCGTCATCACTGGGGCCGCCATGGATAAGATGGTCGGCGTCGTCCAGATCTTCGGGGTTGAACTCCGTTTCTTCCTCTTCGCGATCTCCGTCATCCCCTTCTTCTCTTGATGAATCGTCATTTTCCTCATCAAGATGCAGGCTGCGCGTTCGTGGATTTGCAGAGCCGATTTCACTTTCAGGCAAGGCTTCCTCGTCATTTTCACCCCTGCCTTTATCTCTGTATTTTTGGCGCATTGCCTCCTGGAGAGCGTTGACATCGATGGTTCCTTCGGCGATTTCCCGTAAGGCCAACACCGTATTCTTGTCCTTGTCCACCGGAAGGGTGGGTTGAGCACCGGCGGAGAGTTCCCGAACCCGTTGGGCTGCGACAATCACAAGGTCGAACCTGTCAGGCAATTTCCTGAGACAATCTTCAACGGTTACGCGCGCCATCCGGACACCTCATAATCCGTCTCACTCCTTCCAAATCGCTTCGAGGCGACAATAGAAGGTGTGGGTTGGCCACCCAGCGCCGCTTTCACCACACTTCGCAGATTCTCCACTGAAACCGGTTTCGAGAAAGCCGCGAAGGCACCCTTGCACTTGGCCAACATCAGGGAAAGTTCTTCCGACATGCGTTGATATCCTCTGGATAGAGCAATAATTTGGACGTTGTCACCGCGATGCCGCAAGACCGAAATCAACTCCAAGCCGTTCATGCCCGGCAAATAGATTTCCGTAACGATCAGATCGGCAGGGTGTTTGGTATGCAGGGACAGTCCCTCCCGTGCGTTGACTGCCCAACGCACACGATGACCGTCCCAGGACAAAAGTGCGCAGATGCGCTTTCCGAGTGCTTCATCGTCATCTACCACCAGTATCTCAGCCATTTGTTTTGGTCACCGAAATCACATGTCTCGCTCTTCGCAAGCCATGGCAGGCAAAGGGCATCATTGCGCAAAACCGCCATATGCTTTTTGGAATCCCGTAAACAGTATCCATCAGAGCGCTCCTGGTTTGGCATCCACAGAATCACCAGCCATAGAGTTGGGTATCGCGCCCATGGATTGACCGGGAACCATGGCGGACACAGGGTTGGCGGTCATGACCCCGACATTTCCGGCCTGATGGGAAACGACCGGATCCAACAGAGGATCCATTGGATCCAGCGCCGCGTTGATGGCAACAGGTTCTTTAAGCGCTTGTCCGGATTCGGCACCCGATCCGAGTTCGTGGAACAGATCCCGGTTGTCCCACCAGTAAAAGGCCGCCGATCCCGTATGCGCCACCAGTGCCAGGATCACATAGACAACGCCGTAGTATTCGGCCAATCCCATGGAATCGGGTCTCAGCAGGAACACCACAGCCAGAGTGACCAGAGAAGCCCGCATGGCTATCGTATGTTCCCGTGACGGGTCGAACATGAACTTGAATAAAAACCAGTACATCCCGATGGCAACGAGGCATGCGATCCCCCATTCTCCGGAAACCTCTTGCATGAAATAGAGGCC
This sequence comes from Magnetococcales bacterium, assembly GCA_015232395.1. NCBI lineage: Bacteria > Pseudomonadati > Pseudomonadota > Magnetococcia > Magnetococcales > Magnetococcales bacterium. The sequence goes on from JADFZT010000143.1 coordinate 1,641, forward strand.
GGCCAGGGGCACGGATACCAGGTCAGCCTTCACCTTGGCGAGGATGGAGGCTGAAATGACCCTGTTGTTGGCGGCCGCATAATTCTTTATGAATGCCGCGAGCGCCGAAACCACGACAAAAACAAACAAAAACCATAAAGGGATCAAACCGGCATCGATCATCAGGATGGTCAGGGCCGTATAGCTGATCTGGTCCACCACCGGATCGAAATAGATGCCGAACATCGTTGAAAGATTGTGCCTGCGGGCCACCACCCCATCCCATGCATCGGCTGCGAAGATAAAAATAAAGCCCGCGCATATGAGCCAGCGGGCGATGGTGTAATCGGTGAGGAACCAGGCGGTGAACAGCGCTACGGTCAGAAAAAGACGCAGAGTGGTGATTTGATTCGGGGTCAGCAACGGACCATGTTTTTTTTTCATATCGCCTCCATTTCGATAGGCGTGTTTTGACGGGTTGAAGCTTACGGCCTCATTTCCTCAAGTTCTTCAAGAATGCCGGGAACAACCGCCCTAAGCGCCCTGGCATAGGCATCGAACGCAACCGGGTAGAGCATTCCGGTCCACTCATCCATAAAGATCTTCTTTATATCCACTGAGATAACGCAGCCGGATGTGGGATAGTTGCGATGAACCCAGTTGGGAAACTCTCCACCTGTGAACCGAACGTTTTCCCGGACATCCAGCTTGCGGCCCAAACAGTCAAAGGCCTTGAGGTCTCTGATGAAGCGGTCTACGAGCGGCCCCCATAAATTCCGGTCCATGGTTCCGGTGCCGATATTGACATCGGGATTCTCTTCGGCTGGCGCCGGCGGGGCATCCGGCCCGGATCGCCGGTGGTTGTACGCATGGAGATCAAGAACCACAAACCGCCCCCATTGGGACTCAATCCGATCAAACCACCGCTTGACCTCCACATAGAACGCGTCGTGATAGGCCCTCAGTTCCCGTTCAAGTTCAACGGGAGGGGTCTTTTCCCAGACCTCCAAACCCCAAGCATCTTCCGGCGCCATGTATATGGCCTTGTGATGAGGCTGGTTCAGATCACACAGGAAGCGTGATCGGCGAACCACAAGACGGTTGGGAACAGCTACCGTCCATTCTCCCGTGTAGGGATCCTCTTCACGAAGACGCTCCTCTTCAGTGACGGCCATCAGATTCGCCAACTCCAGGGGAACCAAATGACCACTGTGCAGCGCTACTGCGATCAATGGACTGTCGCCTTCATGCCTTTCCCATCCTGGAATCGCATTGTCACCCGCAACCAAGCCGTGCATTTCAGTTCCTTGATAGAGAGAAAAGGTGGGCGGGCTTTGGCATGCCGACCTGCCTTACGGTTGAAAAGCGCTGTTTTCAAAGCGCCGTTTGCGCTTCCGTTCCCTGGGAGGCGGTATCTTTGGACTGGTTGGTCGCAGCCTTTTTCTTCCCGTTCTTTTTCCCGGACTTGGCTTTGGCCTTCTTCTCCTCAGTAGCTGGCGTTTTCACCTTTTTGTTGGTCTTGTCCTCGCCGTTGCCTTTCTTCGACTTTTTGGCTTTCTTTCCCATACTCGCCTCCAGTGATGTTTGTTGCGCACCTATATTAAAGAGACTCAGCGTTCTCCGGGAGATTGCACTAGTAACTGGAACCGGGCTCCATATCCTGCTCACTGTACTCATCCTGACCAGTCGGTTCTTCTGGAGCTTCTCCAAACCCTGAAAGACAATCAGCGACATAGCGCTCCAGATCGTCTACGGGAACCTGGTCTTCATCCGCCCACTTTCTACAGGTGGCCTCGTGTTGGTTTTGGTCATCCGCATCCTCGGAATGCGATTCGGCCAGCGTGGGACCGGCAACCAGAAGAGAAAATCCAAGCCCAACCACCCCCAAAAACAGCTTTTTCATTGTGGCGCCCCTTTGCGTGTTGATGTAAAAAAGTGATCGATACAGATTTCCAGACATCGTATACGCCCATGGCCATAGGCTTGTAAAATGCAATATTTTAGCGGCCACGATGGAATTTTTTTGATGATTTAATTCCAAGGTTACGACAAACATTTTTGATCGACAGAAGGAGGCGCCTTCTGCCCGATCAGCGGGAAATCAAGGATTTGGACATGGATATCGACCTGCTGAGAACCTTCATGGAGGTGCAACGGACACGGCATTTCGGGCGAGCTTCGAAGAGCCTATTCGTCACCCAATCCGCCGTCAGTTCCCGTGTCCGGCTTCTGGAGGAGATGGTGGGCGCAACCTTGTTCACCCGAACCAGAAACGACATTCAGCTGACGTCCGCCGGGAAACGTCTGTTGAAAACCGCCGAGACCATTCTGCACCTGTGGGAGGAAACCAAGGGCACCATCAACCTGATCGAAGAGGACCAGCAGATGCTGGTGGTTGGGGGAATCACCAGTCTCTGGGATATTTTTTTGCAGAACTGGGTTGTGACCTTGCGGGAGAAGATGCCGAACATGGCCTTGCGTTGTGAACATCACAGTGGGGAAGGGCTGACTCAGGGTCTGCTTGCTCGCACCCTGGATGTGGGGTTCATGTTCGAACCGCCTCAGACGCCGGAACTCAAGGTGCGGGAGATCACTCCGGTGGAGTTGATGATGGTCTCGACGCGCCCAGGCCTTTCTGTAAAGGAAGCGTTGGCAGGCCCCTACATCATGGTGGACTGGGGACTATCGTTTTCCGTGGCGCACGCCCGCTGGTTTCCCGAGTTGCCGCCACCGGAAATCCAAGTGGATCGAGGCCGCATGGCGTTGGATTTTCTGACGGAGTTCAACGGCTCGGCCTTTCTCGCCGATATCATGATCGAGGAGCAACTCGCCCGGAAAGAGCTGTTTCCAGTCGAAGAGGCCCCGGTTTTTAAACGTCTGGCTTATGCGGTCTTCTCCTCCAAAAGGGATATTCAGACCCTGGTGGAGCAGGCCTTGACCTATCTGGTGGAGGAAACCCTCCCATCGGATGGATGAGTGAGCGTGACCAAAACGTAACCTGTCTATTCCGTAAACCTCGTATGGCCCAATTTGGGGTGCCAACCCAGGGATCCTGCGCCACATTTTTCTGGACGTAGCTACAGATTTTCGGGACAATTTGGGCAGGCGGTAAGATCTCCAGTCCCTGGCACACCCTTTCTACCGTGAAGTGGGCAGGAGAAAACGGAACCTTCACCAAGCCAAGGCTTTGGCATTCAGGAATCAATAAAATGTTCCAACGTCCGGGTGAATAGACCAAGCCGGGTCAGATTGGCCATATTGGAACGGAAATGGGTCGAGTCATGTCGCTGCCGGGAGGTGTTCAGTCCTAGCGTCTCAATGATCCGGTCCGTCACCTCGTCGAATGTCGCCCCAACCGCTTCCGATCCCACTACCCGCGCCCGGAAATATTCCAGGGTGCGCAATGCCATTCCTGTCTCTTCCAGGGTGACTCCCAAGGCATAGTGAAACTGCAGATCAAACCGGAACGTAACTATTCAGCACCCTGCCGCAAATAAGACTTGACAGCCTTTTTGGTCTGAAAATGTTTTACTGACTTCGTAGA
>JADFZT010000144.1 GCA_015232395.1 Magnetococcales bacterium
AAACGTCACCCACGCCCCATCATCATCCCGCCCCCACGCCTCAGCCCACGGCGGTGGCGCGCCGGATTTCCAGAAGGCCGGGTCGTTTGGCACTTCCTCCTCATCTGCCACGACAGTCACCAGACCGTTCAGGGACCATAGCCGCGCCAGGGAAAAACCATTCGAATCCTTCGGTGTTTCGCCCAGGAACAGGCTCCCCCCGACCTGGGTCAGCGTGGCCTCGAAAAGAGTGGCCTCGGAATCGGCCTCGATCCGGTCCGGTGTAACGCCCGGCGGCAGACGGTAGCCGGACTGGTCCCGGTTCAATCGATGGTTCAACTGAACCAGCAGTGATCCAACCTCGTGATCATCCCAAAAATACCGGGTTGCCACAGCCGCGCTCCACTCCTGCCACGCCAGGTCGAGGCCACGCTGGGCCGAAGGTCCGACACCATCCAGTTCGGCGCAGAAAGCCCGTTCATATTGGCGGGCGTCCTCCAGGTCATCGGTCGGGACCCCGGCTTGGGATTCCGGATCCAGGCTCAGCAGTTCCCTGAACCAGATCTCCTCGGGCAATCCGGCGCGCCAACTCCGGATGGTCCGCACCACTTCCCGGCGGAGGCATACCGGCGTCTGGTCAACGAACGCCTGACGCAAGACCGCCTGATGCTTGGCGTGGATGGTCGCACCAGCCGGCGATGCGCTTTCCAGCCAGGGATGCTGCCAGACTTCGGCCTCCACACCGGCATCAAACACCCCCTCCGGCATCAAACGGCGCACGGCACGCAGTAAACCAGGCTCAATGCGCGAGGCAGACGAAACCAGCCGCAGCAACCGGGTCGCCGGTTCCTCCTCATCGGCCTCCTGCACAACCGACAAACGGGGCCGCTCCCACGGCACCAGAGTCCAAACCGCCGCCAGTTCCGGTGGGCAGCGGCCCGGATCAGCCGGAAACAGGGCGACGGGTCGGCAGCCGGTGGAACGCAAACGACGCCCGAACTCAAGCCAAAACCGGCGCACTCCCGCCGCCCCCGTGAGACAGCCCAGATCGCCCATCACCAGGACCGGGGTTCCAGGGGGGGGCCACTGATGGTCAATCTCGTCGCCATTGATGGCAAAAGATCTGGGCGCTCGGCCCCCATCACGCATCACGGCGGGCCAAAAATCGGAATCTGCAACCAGGCGACGGATGTGGGCGGCGATGTAGTGCTGGTCGTCGAAATAGGGGATCAGACGTAGGCTGCGGTCGAAAATGACCTGGACCCGGCCACACCAACGGAAGAGTGAAGTGCGGGGAAAATGTTCGAGCACCTCCCCTTCGCTGATGCGGGCAACGGCCTGGTCGATGTCGATGGAGCGCCCGTTTTCGACAGAGCCCAGGGCGTGGCGCAGGCGGACGATCAGATCGCGCCACGGCGACAAGGGCTTGAACGACGGTGCGGCGACCGGTCGCTGATGCCAACCGGGATAGGTCGTGGACCGGCTCCCGGCATCGTCTCGCCGCCTCTTGCTCTTATCCTTGTGTGGACCTGGGATGGGTGTACAGGTTTCGGCCAGCCAGAACCCAGCCGGAACCGGCGGCCCGGTCATGATTTCCGGAGCAGACGCAACGACGGGTTTGCCCTCCCCCTGCTTCAGGGGCGATGGTTTTTCCGGCTTGGGTGTTTTTTTTGCCACCGGCTCGTAACCGAACTGACGGGCCAGATCCCGGGTACGCTCCTCGCCTTGCGAGCCAACAAGCCGTACCAGGTCGGCGCGGCCAATCAACGCAAACCTGCTCACTTCTGGGACTCCGACCACCGGCGAGCCGCCGCCGGATCCTTGGCAAGAATGTATTCAGCCACGGTTTCAAGCAGGCTCTGCTGCCTGTCGCGATCCTTCCCGGCCTGGGCTTCGATGCTGCGCAAAAGGTCGAGGTATTCCGCCTGACCCGGCAACGGTCGCCAATGGCGCTGAGCAGCCTTACTCCGTTCTTCGGCGACCAGTTCCGCCGCCTGTTGGAGCATCTCATCAGCAAAGGCATCGCCGAAATGGGCCTTTCCCACCGTCATGAAATGGCGTTTGGCCTCCTGCTCGTCGGTGGAAAGAGCCAGGTGGAGCACCAGACAGCGGCGAATAAAGGCGTCAGGCAGGGTCCTCTCCTCGTTGGTGGTGATCACAACAAGCAGAGGCTTGTCGCCGATCCGAACCGGCTCGTTGCGGTCCCGCACCGGAAACTGACCGATTCCCAGCGCTTCCAACAGACCGTTGGGCACGTCGGAATCCGCCTTGTCGATCTCATCGATCAGCACCACACACCCTTTATCGTTGCTCCCCTGGTCGTGTTGGGACGGAATCGGGACTGTGGCTTTTTCGGCTTGATCCTTTGCATCCTGCCAATTGAAAGCCCACCACAACACGCCCGGCGTCAGGTATTTGCCAATGGGCAGCGTTTGCTCTTTATTCTCACCATCAGGCTCTCCTTGTTGCGCCTGGGCATCGGCCAACCGGGCCACGGCGTCGAAATGCCACAACAGGTCGCGTGATTCGGTCCGCGCATCGGCGACGAACGGCAGGTAGGCCCATCCCAGCACCTTGGCTGCCGCTCGCGCCAGCTGGCTCTTGCCGATGCCCGGCTCACCCCGCACCAACAGTGGCCGCCTGGCGCCTAGAGCAGCATTGATGGCATCGATCTGCCGTTTTTCGAACACGTGCGCCGCCTGATGCGTGGTCCCCGGCAACGGTAGCTTGGTCGTATGCCCGGGATTAATGGAAAGAAAGGTCATGGTATCATTCTCCTTTATCATCCCGGCAGAGGTCGGCAACGTTTCCATAACGCTCCATCTCGTCACCCGGCCTGAAGGGGTCGGGGGCCAGCGCCAGGAACACGATGTCGGGAAAGGTATTCCTGAGAGACTCCAACACCTCAAGGCTGGCGCTGCGTTGCGGCTCTGCGTTGGGTATAATCGCGGCATAATAATACCTACGCTCTTCGTTTCTCAGCTTCACCTTCAGACGCTTATTGATGTAATGGATGCGTGCTGTCAGGTCGTCTTCTGGAATTCTCGACCGCATTTCCCCGGTGATGTGGATTTCGTCGAGGTAGTCGCGAAACTTTTTTTCAAAGTCGGCTTCTGCCGGGTTGGTCTCAAGAAGAGCCGCCAGAGATGCAGTGATATCCCGTTGCACCTGTGCTCCAGTGCTGTCCCGGCCCGGGGTCGGCGGTTTGGCCAAGGCAAGCTCCCCTGGTACATCTGCCTCTTCGGCTCCAACAGTCGCAAAACGAGCGATCTTGCCCTCAAACCTCGCCATGGCGATTTCCGCCACCGTCCTCATGGCGACATTTAGTTCGACGACGGCAAACGACATTCCTCTGGAGATGAGCTGCGCCACATCGTGCACGTAAAGATCATCAAGGATGGGCAGGGCGGCATGCATGACGGCGGACAGCGCCTCGGCTCCGGTATCATGCATGCCGGGCTCCTTGTACTTGATCTGATAGAGGTGGTTGAGCAGCTCTTCCGGATCGGAATCCACGATACGCGCCGCTGTTTCCCGTGTGCGCTCTTCTTTGTCTGACTTGTTGGTTACCTTGTAACGATCTGCCAGTTTCTTGTCGACAGGCTCACAGTCCTGCAAAATCTGGGCGATCTTTTCCTGCATGTCTGCGCGGAAAGCCTCATAATCGATCTTATCCGACCCAAGGCACTCCTTGAAACCATCATCTTCAAACAACCGCCAGGCTGGAACCACGTGGGCGCGCTCGGCCCCGAAGTTGTGGGGAACCTCGTAGGCGAGGCCGAGGATCATACCTTCATCGGAGACAATCGCCATGCCCGAAGCCCCCTGCCAGTTCTGCTCACTGCTCGGAGGGGCGTCCACAGTTACCTGAAAGAAATGGTCGCGTTTGATTGGCGGGAGAAAAATGCCGTTGAAATCAGTTGGTGCCAGAGAACCACTCGGTGTCGCCGCCGCCGGGTAACCCCGACCTTGCCATCGGCACTCCCGGGAAGGCTTAATCGAGGCAAAACGGGCTGTGGGCACCCCCCTCACGTGCTTGGGACGAGGAGATTTGAGCAGGACAGCGCCGAGCCCGGCCTCTTCTCCATCCCAGGCGATGCAGTCCAGGGCCAGCTCCACGCGGTCGCGGTCTTCGGGGGATGTTCCATGGCCGGCATTCCAATAGATGCGAATGGGCTTGTCAAGATCCCGATCCGACGGGAACACCACGTGCCGCGCCGTCAGCACAAGGTCGTCGGAAACCGAACAGCCCGTACCGACGACAGGAATCCCTTCCGCGTTTGTCGTCGGTACCACAACAGCGACGACACCCTCCTTAATGGTCTTCATGGTCCCTCCCCCAGGCCCCTTTAGAGTTCAGGGACGTTTCAGATTGATCCGGGAATTATTGATGTGAATTTCCGCTCCACGCTTCACATGGTCATCATTTCGACCATGACAAAAGGCTAGTCGATTTTGCGGCGGTGTGCGACCTGAACCGGCGTCTCCCCATCCGATTTCACGGGGGCCAATTTGAGCTTGATCCTCTGGACCGCCTGGGAGGCTGCCTTTGCTTCGAGATTGGCGTTGTAGACCCAAAATTTGACGCCACCGCCAGCCTTCGTCTCATCGGTCATGGTGACTTGCAGTTCCAGCTCCACCTCCTCGACCGCAAAGCGCAAATCTTTGTCGCGCCCCTCCTCCTGGGCCTGCTGCAAGTTTTTCCTCAGATGACTGATCATATCCGGCAACGCGATCTTTTCCATGTTTTCCTCCTCCAGGGCTCTTCAGGCTCATTCATTTTAGCACCACTACCGATAAGAATTGTTTATAGATGCAAGAAGCAAAAACCCTCTATATCGATAGAATGCAAACAATATTTACCATAGTTCTCATTCTTTCCTCAAGCCACCTCCAGTTTCCATACTCTCTCCCGACGAAACACCCAGGCCTGACGCTAAACAAAAAACAATTCATCAATCAACATGACTGCCAGCATCTACTTTTCATGAAAAACCACTAGTGTCTTGTTAAAAATCGAATAATTTCAATTGGTTGCAATGGTTGTCGAGTTGCATGCCTTCTTCATTGTCTTCAACCATTTGTAAAAACGACGTTTTCTCGAAAATGGTGACACTCAGAATCTGTAGAAAAGT
>JADFZT010000145.1 GCA_015232395.1 Magnetococcales bacterium
TCTTGACTCCGATTATGGATTTGATTGAAACGTCAATATTTTCAAGAGGATGCCTTGGAGCTTGACGTGTCCCTGCAGTTCAGCCGGTTCCCGACCAATATCCTGCCGTGATCATCTCTGTTCCAGTAGCCAAGTTCTGTTGAAGCAGTCAGGCCATATCAAGAAGTCTTGCATATCCCCATTAAACGTGGCACTATAGCGGGTTTCCCGGTGTATCAAATCAACACCCCCATCCACACTCCTCTGTCCGGAGAAAAGCCTGAACCCCAAGGGAGGTTCTGCAACCAGGCTGAAAGCACTCCCAAGGGGGCATAAGTTTCGTTAGTCAGCTGGCGTAGCTCAACTGGTAGAGCAACGGATTTGTAATCCGTAGGTTGGGGGTTCAAGTCCCCCCGCTAGCTCCAGTAAAATCAAGATGTTACAGGCAAAGACAGTCGCTACATCATCCGCAATGGTGCAGAATTGGTGCACTAGAGTACAACACACCGCGACAATTCCACCGCACCACCTCCGTACATTCTTCCCTTGGCCACAAAAGGGACAAAACCCACAAACACCATAATTCAGAAACAGATTTGGAGATTTTTATCCAACCAAATTTGGGCGGTTTTGTTCTGATAGAGCACCATTTTTGCACCATGATAACGCAAGCATTGTTTGATTTCATTGTTTCTGCTGAAGTTGTTCGTCAGTAAGCACCGGATTGTCTATCTTGTGTTGCCATTTGTGGCGACTTTCAGTATTCTGTTGCCAGGAATCTTGAAAGGGGGTAGGCATGGCACACATTCAAGCCCGCAAGGGCAAAAACGGAAAAGCCAATTACCGGGTTCAAGTGCGTCTGAAAGGCCACCCAACCCAGACGGCTACCTTTGCCAGAAAAACCGATGCCCAAAAATGGGCCAGTCAAATTGAAAGCGCCATCAGGGAGGGGCGGCATTTCCGGACATCAGAAGCAAAACGGCACACCCTGGGGGAGGCTGTGGATCGATACCTTCGGGATGTGATGCCTACCAAACCGAAACAGGCTGTGGACCAAACCCGCCAACTGAAGTGGTGGAAGTCTGAAATCGGTGATTACACACTGGCTGATTGCACGCCAGCCTTGATAGCCGAATGCCGCGACAAGCTTGGGAGGGGATTAACCAGAAAAAAGATTCCACGCTCCCCTGCCACCGTTACCCGGTATTTGTCCGCTTTGAGCCACCTTTTCACCATTGCCACCCAAGAGTGGGGATGGATAGAGACAAGCCCGATTTCGAGGGTGAGGAAACCCAAAGAGCCCCGTGGACGGGTGCGTTTTTTGTCATCTGATGAGCGCGAAAGGCTTTTGAAAGCTTGCCAAGAATCCCCAAACTCCTTTCTTTACGTCGTTGTCGTTCTTGCCCTTGGAACCGGCATGCGTAGAGGAGAAATCATGACCCTACGATGGCCTGATGTCGATTTGATGCAGGGGCGCATCACTCTTCACCAGACAAAAAACGACGAACGCCGGGTGATCCCTCTCACGGGTCACCCTCTGTCGGTATTGAGGGATTTTTCCAAAATCCAGCGATTGGATACCGACCTGCTATTTCCAGGGAAAAGGCTAGGGAAAACGATGGATTTGAGAGCCCCGTGGGAGGCTGCCCTTAAAAAAGCTGAAATTGATGATTTCGTTTTCCATGATCTGAGGCATTCCGCTGCATCAGAGCTCGCGATGGGAGGCGCATCCTTGGCAGAGATTGCCGAAGTCCTGGGACATAAAACACTGCAAATGGTTAAAAGGTATAGCCATCTTTCAGAGGCTCATACGGCTGGCGTGGTAAGCAAAATGAATGACCGCATCTTTGGGAGGGGATGATGAAAGAACTGCCAGATTATGAATATTGGTTGAAATTTCCTTTGTGGAATATTGAAGATGCCGTAAGGCTGACCCATGGTGTCGAGCCAGATCCTTTTCGAGGAAAAAAAACGCACAAAACTGGCCGAAAAAGACACGTCCTATTTCCTGAAACCCTAAAAATAATTAGATCATATGTTGATGCTGGAATGTTTGAAATCGATAACAAAAACAATGTCTGTCCCGCCAAATTTCTAAAATTGATAAGAAACCTGAAAATGCGACTTCCTGAACGATTTGAAATATCATTAAAAAAAACATCACCAATAGAATATAGAAATCAACAGACAGAAGAGCCTGAAAAGACTCTACGGAATAACCAAAAAGACAAAATACGATGCCAAACAATCGCCGGAATATTATGGGAAGATAACCCTGGATTGTCGATAGCATCCTTGATAGAGCATTCGCATATCCGCAAGCATGGGAATGGAAACCTATACAAAGACAAAACTCTGCGTGTTTGGCTGAGTGAGATTGACCCACGCTCAGAAGAAAAAAAGAGAGGCCGCCCACCTTCAAAATAAATACCCGTCCACCCCTAGAAAGGTACTTTCTACGCTCCACGGGAATATATTTCCACGAACGGCTTGCTTATCTTCATGACAGTCACCGACGCAATCGTCGGGTATCGCCACTTACTGTCATAAGGATTAAACATGCCAATTGAATCTGATCTCCCCAAGAATGCCCCTCTGATCCCCCTCACTAAATGGCCGGAGCATCATCCATGGCCAACCATCGGTGGTCTTCGCCATCTTGTCTTTAATGCAGAAAAAAATGGTTTTGACGAAGTCATCTGTCGTGTTGGTGGAAGGGTCTTGATTGATGAAGGCCGTTTCTTTCAATGGGCTAAAGGAAATGGAGGTGATGTGAAATGACTTTCTTTAGCTGTCAATCCCCCGATTCAGCCGCTTTCACCCATGGACAATTGACTCCAGCACATCCGACAAGGGTAACCCCTACCCCTGGTGGAATAACGCAACAGAAAGCTGGAAAAGGGCCTTCTCACGACCCCATCAAGATCGCAAAGAACCTGAAAAATAGTAAGAGAGCCGCCATCAACGCCATGTGCTGCCGCTGCGTTTGCGGTCCAGATAAGCCGGGCTGGCGGGGAACCATCAGGGGATGCACCGATAAAGGGTGCCCTCTTTGGGGCCAACGACCCTACAAAACTGGGGAGGGTTGATCGATGAAAAAAGAGAAAAACCCCGACGGCAACCGGGGCTTTAATGGAGCATCTGACTGTGAAACTGAACGAAACCATTATGCCTTGGATCACAAAAAAAATCAACCAACCGGAACCGATGAGTCTGGAATGAAGTTCTATCCGAATCTGAAAATGTTATCCAGCCCATCCCATATGGATGCCACTCGACATTCACCAGAAAGCCAAAAAATTGATGAATGTTACGAGGCGCGAAAGCAGGAATGGATTGCATATAATCGATGCAGCACCCCAGAAAAATACGAACAAGGCATTCAAGTCTTGGTTGTAGATATGGGGGTGTGATATGGGTCGTATTCGAAGCGTCCACCCTGAGCAATGGACTGATGACCAGTTCGTGACCTGTACCCCTCAAGCACGGCTGCTTGCAATCGCCATCCGGAATGACGCCGATGACAACGGCATTTTTGAGTGGAACCCAGTTAAGCTGAAAATGCGGCTAATGCCAGCTGATGACGTTGATGTCGGCACATTGCTTGAAGAACTTCTCCGGACCAAACAAGTGATGCGGTACGAAGTTGAAGGCAGAGCATTGGGCATGATCAGAAATTTTCAGCGATTCCAAAGCCCGCGAAAGCCGACTGCAAAATACCCTCTTCCTTCCGAATCACTTCCGAACGGGTACTCCATCCGCACCACCTTCATCAGAACCAGTGCGAAACCGGTACAGAACCGGTGCAGCACTAGTACGGAAGTAGTTTTGCACGGAGAAGGAAAGGGAGAAGGAAAGGGAGAAGGAGAAGGAATAAAATCCTTGGTCCATTCTGTCGAATGTTCCGGGAGCAATGTTGGTGAGAAATCTTCCGGGCAGGCTCAAAAGAATGATTACCCTCCCAATTTCGAGCAAGTATGGCAGGCCTACCCTAAACGGTCTGGATCCAATCCCAAGCGTGGGGCCTTCAAGGCATGGACTGCTCGGATTAAAGAAAGGCACACGCCAGAGGTGATCCATGCCGGTGTTCTCCGGTATACAGAGTTTTTAAAGGCTGAAAAAAATATCGGTTCAAAGTATGTGAAGCAAGCAGTCACCTTCTTCGGGCCGGAAGATCCCCCGTTTTTTCTCCAAGATTGGACATCAGAGATAAAGGCAGGGCTACGTCAAACCTGATGCCAATATCCTGATTTAACAAGCAAAAACACCGTCACTGGCGTTTTGTCTGATCATCCTGTATACCTGGGGCATGGATATTCGCCCAAACTTGATCACTCCATCCCCACCAAATATCCTGCAAACTATCCGGGTACGCCCTGTTGAGCATCACGAGCAATCCCGGTGGCATGATCTCTTGGCACAGCATCACTATCTGGGTGCCCCGGCCCTGGTCGGGAAGTCTCTCCTTCACGTAGCTACCCTGGATGACCAATGGGTCGCTCTGCTGGGATGGTCTTCCCCGGCTCTCAAATGTGCGGCACGGGATCGTTGGATCGGGTGGTTGCCCGTTCTCCAGTGGCAACGCCTCCATTTCATCGCCAATAATACCCGATTCCTGATCCTTCCTGATTTTCACCTGCCCAATTTGGCATCACGGGTCCTGGGGCTGTCTCTCCAGCGACTCAGCGACGACTGGCAACGCATCCATGGCCAGCCAGTTTTGCTGGTGGAAACCTTTGTCGATCCAGCTCGTTTTACTGGAACCTCCTACAAGGCCGCCGGTTGGCGGGAAGTCGGTCGGACGAAGGGTTTTTCCAAGAATGCCGCGCGCTACCAGCATCACGGTCAACCCAAAATCGTCTTCGTCAAACCACTTCAGCACCAGGCCACAAGATGGCTATCCGCACTCGTCCCAAACCCCGAATGGAGATGCCCCGTGACGACCTTAACCCTCAATGCCCCTCATGTGGAATCCTTGTGGGACATGCTCGCTCAGGTTCCGGAGTTCAGACAGCCGGAGGGTTTGCGTCATCCACAACGGTAGCCGACTCCCTGGTCTTGCGGATTTCCCCCACCATCGAACCGATCCCCGAACGCCTGTGGCCCACT
>JADFZT010000146.1 GCA_015232395.1 Magnetococcales bacterium
CCAGAAAAACTGCTCTGAAGGAGGGCGGAAGCTTGGTCAGGAAGGTTCAACGTCTGAAGGTTTCGATTCGCGGCGTTGCTTTCTGGTCTCCAGATCTTGCAGGGCTTGAGGGTTGTCGTCTGGTTGTGGATGTACCGAAAGGCCCGCTGCCAAAAACGCTTTATGCAACCTCTGAGCTTCAGCCTGAACCCATTCAATTGCAAATGGTGAAATCCTGCTGACTGAAAGCTGATTCTCAATTTGCCCAACACAACAACTAACATTCTGCCACCCCACCGTAAAGGGGTGGCAAAAGGAAATGGAAATGACTCAGGAACATCAAGAAGAGGTATTGGCCGGTGAAACGCTGCCTCCCGAGGGTCAGGAGACAGCGATCAGCACAAAACGCGCCTATCATGTAAAGCGCATTACATCCCGCTGGCAGGACTCTCTGGAGGCGATCCTGGATGTGGGGCGGATGGTGGCCGAGGCCAAGGAGGACCTGGATCATGGAGAGTTTATCGAGATGATCCGTACCGATCTGCCTTTCTCCGACTCCACGGCGCGCAGGCTTAAGGTGATTGCCGAGGATCCGAGGATTTCAAATCGTGCCCACGGGCACGTTTTGCCACCCCACTGGCGCTCCCTCTACGAACTGACCCAGGTGTCCGACGAGGTTTTTCACGAAGGCGTCGAAAACGGCCTCATCAACCCGGACATGACCCGCAAGCAGGTGTCGGACCTGAAAAGCGCCACCCCTCCCTCAGCCGGCAGACGCCCCTCCCCTCCCTCCCCCATGGTCACCCTCAAAGTGGAGCCGTGGCTCGCCAAATTCATCAAGGAGATGGTGGATAGTGCCGAATCAACCGGGAATTTGGCTCTGTGGCTTCAACGCACCTATCCCGATCCGAAAACCAGGCCAGACCCAAGCGCCGTAGCCAAGGCCCTTAAAAAGGTTCCGTCTGCCAAACAACTCACCGACCAACGGTAATGGCTTCGCCCCCCACATCCTGGGGCACCGCTGCCCAGCTGGCTGGTTTGCCGGGACTACCCACCACCGCAAGGGGCGTGCATGAGCGCCTCAAGCGGGAGGGTATCCGCACCCGCAAGGGGGGTGGCAAGAGCTTGGAGTATCACGTTCCAAGTCTTCCCCGGGATGCCCTGACCGCTTTTCAGCAGCGCCACGAGGAGACCCTCCCAGCCCTGCCGGAGCCGGATCCAGGCGCGTTGATGGCCCAGCGCAAACAAGCTCCGGTTGAGATGCTGGACGGCTGGCAGCGAGAACGGATGGCGGCGCGACTGGTGGTGCTTCGGGAGGTGGATTTTAGAGCGGAGGGATCCAGCATGAAGGCGGCCATGGTCGAATTTGTCGAGATGGCCCGGGCGGGGTGGTTGTCAGTTGAGGTGCGGCGGGCGCTGTCGGTGGCTCTGGCCAAGGATCAGAAGAAAAACGGATCTCTATCGGTTCGCACCATCCAGCGATGGCGGCGGGAGTCGAAGGCGGGCGCGTCGGCTTTGGCCCCTCTCTCTCCGAGACAGGTCGGCACCCCGGTGTGGTACCAGCCATTCATGAGGTTTTACCGCACCCGCGCTCAGATATCCGTGGTGGAGGCGATGCGTCAGCTGGGTGAGTCCGGATACCACCCCCTCCCCGGTTATTCGACCGTGCTGAGATATCTGCAGCGTGTGGGCCTGGTGGAGCGCAGCAAGGGCCGGCTGGGCCGCTCTGAGCTGATTTCGATGCTCCCCTTCTTCCGTCGGGACACCTCCATGCTGAAGCCGATGCAGGTTTTGAACGGCGACGGTTATAGCGCCCCGGTTTTGGTCCTGCACCCCAACAGCGGCAAGGGTTTCAGGCCGGAGTTGACCGAATTTTTTGATGTAGCGACGCGCTATCACGTGGGCTGGTCCATCAACTATTCGGAAAACAAATATTCGGTGATGGATGCCCTCAGGATGGCGGTCGATTACGGCGGGGTGCTGGCCATCGCCCACTATGACAACGGCAGCGGAGTGGATAACAGGGCGTTACAGGATGATGTGGTTGGTTTGAAGCACCGAGTGGGTTTCGATTTTTACCACCAGCGCCCTGGCAGTCCCCGCGCCGGAGGTGTGGTGGAAAAAGGCCACCAGCAGGTGTTTTTGCCCGCCTGTAAAACATTCGACACCTACGTCGGCAAGCAGGCGAACGACAAGGATCTGCTGAAGGAGGTCAAGGACAGGCTCAAGGAGGGAATGATCCAACTCCCCACCATGGGTCAGCTGGTGGCGGCTATCGAGGAGCGGCGCGGGATGTACAACAACCGGCCTCACCGCGCCCTACCCAAGATCATCGACCCCATCACCCGTAAGAAGCGCCACCAAACCCCAACCGAGGCGTGGCAGGGCCATGTGGCTGAGGGGTGGAAACCGGTCGTTATCGACGACTCTCTCCAGGAATTCCGGCTGGAAGAGACCCGGACAGTCAGGAGCGCCGAAATCGAGTTTCACAAGATGCGCTACCAGGACGCGGCATTGGTGAAATACCACGGGGAAAAGGTTCGAGTCCGCTTCGACCCCAAGGATGGCTCCAAGGTCTGGGTCTGGACGCTGGAGGAGGATCGGTTCATCTGCGAAGCCAGGCGGAATGCCAGTCTTCGACCCTACCTTCCTGAATCGGTTCTTGAGCGTGGAGAGCAGAAGCGGATGATCGGGCAGATCAGGCGGAAAGAGCGGCAGATAGAAAAGATCAAAGCAGAGGCCCGCCCCACCTTGGAGCTGGTGCCGGAGCCAGGTCTCACCGTGGCTCAGGAAATTGCGGCAGCTGAGGAGATCAATCGGCTGGGGCTGGATCAGGATCCCGAGGCTCCCCCCTCCCCTGCCACCCGCACCATTGAGGGGGTCTCCCGCCCGGTATTTTCAGGCCCCATGCGGGAGGCGGACTGGGCAAGCTGGGCGCTGAATCATCTGGATCAGCTGACAGCTCAGGAGGTGAGCGATTTGGAGAGCCAACTGGAGGATCCCAATCTTTTGATGATGTTGGGGCTTGATGAGGCAGATATCCAAAAAAAAATGGCCGGATGAGGAAGCAACCCTCACCCGACCGAGATATATCACACGGGAGGAGTGTACCCCATGAAGAATAAATTGGTCAACACCCAAAACGTCAAGTTGTTTCTGGCTGGAATACTGGAGCTGGAGCGCCGAGGGGCGCGAGAGGCGAATATGTTGATGGTGGTGGGTGATGCGGGATACGGCAAAACCATCACCGTTCGGCGCTGGGCGGACATGAGTGATGCCATTTACCTCAAAGGTCGCCCCAAGCTGTCACCCAACCAGGTAATGGAGGATCTGATCTGGGAGTTGGGGGAAAAGCCGAAGCACACCATCGGTCGAATGGAAAAGCAGGCCCGACGACTGTTGATGGCGTCTCAGCAGCCTATTGTTTTGGATGAGGCGCATTTTTATCTAACCGACAAGGCGTCTCCCTTGGAAATGATTCGGGCTGTTACGGAAACGTCCGAAAACGCTGTGATTCTGGTTTCAACGGAGGAGATTCAAACGACAATCCGGCATTTCCCGCCCCTCTGGTCCCGAGTGATTCCCACTGTGGTGCGGATGAATCCGGCGAGCTTGGAGGACGTCTCCCTGTTTTGTTCAGACCTGTGTGAAGTCACGGTTGCAGATGATCTGGTGCGGGAGATTTATCACCACACCGAGGGGCGTTATCGGGTCATCAAGAACGCCGTCGCCATTGTGGAGCAGTTTGCCCGCCGCAACCGGCTGGAGAGAGTGACCACGGCAGATATGGTTGGCGAGGTGATCGCCCATGATTGGCGGGACAGATCACCCCTGAAGGTCCGCAAGGCCAAATCCAGGGCCAAACCTCGTGCCGGGAGTGTGTAGCCATGAGCGTCTCCAGGAGATGGGTCTCGGATGCCGTTTTCTCAGTGTTGAGTGTTGACAGTGGGCAGGGGCGTCAGGGTCTGGTCGATGCACTTGATTATACTTCGAAGCAGGTTGGTCGGGGGCTTCAGGTTCTTCGAAATCGTGGCTGGGTGAGGCTTGATGGGCGTCTCTGGTTTTTGACGAAAGCGGGGTTGGATGCGCGGGAGTCAGGGCGAGTGGTGCGGGCGGGAGGTAAGGGTCGGCCTCGGGGGATCAAAACACCGAAAAAAAGAACCTTCCGGCAGCGTGCCTGGGCAGAGTTGCGGCGTAGCGGCAAGGTAACCATCCCTGAGCTGTTACTGGTTTTGGATGCGGGGGAGAGCAAGCGACGAGCCCACAATCTGGAAGAATATTTTCTCAGGCTGGAGCAGGTCGGCATTCTGACCCGATTGAGAAGGCGCGCAAAAGGCGGCCCTCTCACCAGTCCCGGCCACGTGGTTTGGGTTATTCCCGAAGATCCCGGCCCCAAAGCTCCCATCTGGCGATCCACCAAAAGCATCATCCACGACCCCAAC
Source organism: Magnetococcales bacterium (assembly GCA_015232395.1). Lineage (NCBI taxonomy): Bacteria > Pseudomonadati > Pseudomonadota > Magnetococcia > Magnetococcales > Magnetococcales bacterium. The sequence continues at coordinate 4,422 of JADFZT010000146.1, forward strand.
AGCGGCAAGGATTATCCCATCGAAGGGAGGCAGTCATGATCACCACCACCTACAAACCCACCACCATCCTCACCCGTCGTCGTCCCGTAGCCCGCTTTTCGGTCCTGCGCGGCGCTGCCGGACTGATCGAAGTCACCCGACCCGTCTGGGGAGGTATGAAAAAACGCATCGACAAGGCGCTCATTCGCCGGGAGGTGATGCAGGCGTTGAGCCACTCTTCCCCGGCCAGTCTGGGGGAGATCCAAAGCCTGATGAAGGCCTCCATCACTTCCGCCGAGCTGCAAGGGGTGATTTTGGGGCTCATGTCTGATGACCTCATCGTCCAGCGACTGAGCGTGATCTGTCCCGTCACGAAGCGCCACGACTCGGCCTATTGGGTGCCAGAGGTGTGGGCTCTCGGCCCAGGTGCCGGGGGAAGTGGATCTGGTGATGGGCACCTTCAGCAAAGGGTTGGGGGGGTTTGGGGCCTATGTGGCGTGTG
>JADFZT010000147.1 GCA_015232395.1 Magnetococcales bacterium
GCTTGAAGATCGTCTGATCCGCATCCCTCAAGCCAACCCCAAAAACAAAAAATCCGGCCTCATGATGGGGGCCGGATTTTTTTTGAGTGCCAAGTCACATGCAGATTTTAGACACCCGACTGACAAATGGTTTGCCGTTTTTTCAGGGTCCAAAACCAAAAACGGTGCCAAATGGTTTGCAGAACGGTGCCAAATGATTTGCCGTTTTACACCGTTTTACATTATTTGCGGCAGGGTGCTGAATAGTTACGAAAATATTAGACAAGAGGCAAAACAAGGGGCTACGATTTCACGTAACCCCTTGAAATATTTGGTGGGCCGTCACAGGTTCGAACTGTGGACCCGCTGATTAAGAGTCAGCTGCTCTGCCAGCTGAGCTAACGGCCCGAACTGGTCATTGAAGCATGGAGAGGGGGGTGGGTCAAGGATTATGCATGCCGTGGAAGCCGTTCCATGGGGGAGAAATCCAATGGCCTGTAGCCTGATTGAAGCCTCTCTTCAACACAGCTACAGCCGAGCCCTGAAATTTCATTTGATATCCAAGCCCCCATTCGATTTTAAGGCTCCTTGGCAGCTTCCTTGCTTAAATACCTCCGGTATCCTCTTTCACCCTCACCCTTTGGAAAAGCCCAAATGACCGTAAAAATTTTGTTCGTACTTCGGGAGCTGTTGGTTCTGGGCGGTTTTGTCTTCGTCTGTCTTCTCGCTTGGGAGTACGGTCGTCAAACCATGGAAAGAATGCAAGCGGTCTGACTGGGTCAAGATCCGACCCCGCTGTCAAAAAAAGAGCTGTCAAGAATCCAGTCAAGCTTTGGACTCACTCTCAATCTGCTTTCAACTCGCAGCATCCCGAGCCAGTATTCGTTCGCGCGCAGTCCCATCAGCCGATGGGGTGAAAGTGTCGAGCAATATTTTTTTAAACAGGCCAGGGGTGCAGTACGAAAGCGGGTATTGTCAGCGACCATAGCGGTCGTCAAAACGAACGATGTCATCCTCACCCAGATAGGATCCGGACTGGACCTCAATCAACTCCAGGGGAATCTTGCCGGCATTTTCCAGGCGGTGTTTCTTCCCCACAGGAATGTAGGTGGATTGCCCCTCCACCAATAAAAACACCTCTTCCCCTTTGGTCACCTGGGCAGTTCCCCGAACCACAACCCAGTGCTCAGAGCGGTGGTGGTGCATTTGCAGGGAGAGGATGGCTCCGGGCTTGACGACGATCCGTTTGACCTGAAATCTGGAGGCGATATCGACTGTTTCGTAAGAGCCCCAAGGCCGATAGACCTTGCGGTGGTGTTCAGGCTCTGTCCGGCCTGCTTTTTTTAGAGCTTCCACCAACCCCTTCACCTCCCCTACCCGATCCTTGGGGGCGACCAAAACCGCATCAGCCGTTTCTATCACGACATGCCCCGATAACCCGACCGCTGCCACCAAACGATGGGAACTGGATAGATAGCTCTCTTTGACATCCTCGGTCACCACATCCCCGACCGTCACATTGCCATCCCCATCCCGCTTGGCAATCTCCCATAGAGCAGACCAGGCCCCGACATCGCTCCAACCTGCGTCCAGGGGCACGACTACGCCGCGTTTGGTCTTTTCCATCACCGCATAGTCGATGGAATCCTTGGGTGATGCGCTGAAAGCCTCCGGGGCCAGACGTAAAAAATCAAGATCCAGAACCGCCCCGTCATAAGCCTTGTGACAGGCCTCAGCCATCTGGGGGTTCAGCCGTTTCAGTTCTTCCAGATAGCGATCGGCTCGAAACAAAAACATACCCGAATTCCAATCATACCCCCCCTCCTGAAGATAGGCCTCCGCGCGTTTTTGATCCGGCTTTTCAACGAATCGATCCACCTCATATACAGATTGTGTGGCTTCTGTCGTCTCATCCCCAAGGGGAGCCCCCCTCTTGATGTAGCCGTAGCCTGTTTCAGGCCAACCAGGCACAATGCCGAAGGTCACCAAGTGGCCCGCCTCAGCCCGGATTCTGCCCAGATCAACAGCACGATGAAAAGCGGCGATATCCTGAATCAGGTGGTCCGCAGGCAGCACCAAAATCAGGGCCTGGGGATGGTGCTTTTTGGCGTGAAGGGCAGCACACGCCACAGCCGGAGCTGTGTTGCGGCCCACCGGTTCCAACAAGATCGACCCCCCGGAAATTTCCAGTTGGCGCATCTGCTCCGCTGCCAAAAACCGGTGGGCCTCATTACAAACCAAAATCGGTGGCCCCAGATCCTGCAGCCCTTCCAGACGCTGGATCGTGGCTTGGATCAACGGCACATCCCCACCAATGGGAAGAAACTGTTTGGGATAGTCCTCCCGGGAAAGTGGCCACAAACGGGTTCCGGCTCCGCCGGAAAGTACCACCGGTATGATCATGCCTTCCCCTCTCCAGCTTGAAAATCCAGCTTTTGAAAAACCATGCAAAAATGCTCCCCACCAGGACCAAATAAAACCTGAAAAAAACTTCAGCGCCCTCAGAGAGTCACCCTGTATTCCCTGAGGCCAGACTCACCAAACGGGCTAGGAACAAGGCGTCTCCACACCTGTGAAAAGCATACACCTTCCAATCCAAACCAGCCCGATTCTTTTTTTTTACTGCAAATTGGCTTGGCTTGGCTCGTTTCTTACTGTACAACGTTCCCTTTGGGATTCGGTGCGTCAGCATCGGACAGGGGCGCTTGCGCCATAAAAACCACTCTTAATCAAGTCGTGATTGGATCCTCACATGTCCAACGTCATCATTGCAGGCACCCAGTGGGGCGACGAAGGCAAAGGCAAAATCGTCGACCTCCTGACCGAATTTGCAGACGTGGCCGTCCGTTTTCAAGGCGGTCACAATGCCGGCCACACCCTGGTGGTGGAAGGTAAAAAATATATCCTCCACCTCATCCCCTCGGGCATCATCCGTTCGGAAAAAGTGTGCATCATCGGCAATGGCGTGGTGATTGATCCTGCCGCCCTTATCAGCGAAATTCAGGAACTTGCCCGCCTTGGGGTCGCCGTCAGCGGCGTCAATTTTAAAATTTCCTCTCTGGCCAATCTGATCATGCCCTACCACCGGGAGCTTGATCTGGCCCGGGAAAAACGTAAAGGCAAAGGCAAGATAGGCACCACAGGTCGGGGGATTGGTCCCGCCTACGAAGACAAGGTTGCCCGTCGGGGCATTCGGGTGGCCGATCTCCTCAACCGGGAGCTTTTTGAAATCAAATTGCGGGAAAATCTCGCCTATCACAATTTTGTGCTGGAAAATTATCACGGCGCCCCCACCTTCAACTTCGAAAACCTGCGGGACGAATTCCTCCGCATGGCCGAAACCCTCTCTCCTTACGTTGAAGATGTCGGGCTCTATCTGGCCAAAGCGATGGGAGATGGACAATCCATTCTGTTCGAAGGCGCCCAGGGCAACATGCTGGATGTGGATCACGGCACCTACCCCTTCGTTACCTCCTCTTCCACGGTAGCTGGCAGCGCCTGCATCGGTTCCGGCGTCGGCCCTACCGCCATCGACTATGTCATGGGGGTGACCAAAGCCTACACCACCCGGGTGGGCAGTGGTCCCTTCCCCACTGAACTCAACGATGCCGTTGGGGAGCACTTGGGCCAGAAAGGCCATGAATTCGGTGCCACGACCGGCCGCTCCCGACGTTGTGGCTGGTTTGACGCCGTCGTGGTGCAACACGCCATTCGTTCCAGCGGTATTTCCGGGGTGGCGCTCACCAAGCTCGATGTACTGGATGGCCTGGAAAAAATTCGTATCTGCACCAGCTATACCCGCAACGGCCAACCCCTGGACGCCATGCCCAGCGACCCGTCGGTGCTTGATCTCTGCGTACCGGTCTACGAAGAGATGCCCGGCTGGAGTGAATCCACTGTGGGCACCAAATCTTTCGATGATCTCCCGCAAGCGGCACAGGATTATATCCGCCGCCTGGAGGCCTTGATGGGGATCCCGGTAGCGGTGCTTTCCACGGGGCCGGATCGAGATCAAACCCTGATTTTGGACAACCCTTTCACATCCGGCTCCTGATCTCATTCCCGGCGGTTTTTATCTCCAGAGGCGAAATCACCTGCCCCACCGCCTCGGACACTCTGATGATGCCACTTCCTCTGGAACGTTCGTCCCAACGGGCTTTCCAGAGGAGGTGAAAAACACCACTCATCCACCTCCCCCCTCGATTTTTCCTCCCTCTCCCCTCCCTCTCCCATTCCGTATCCAGCCAACCTTCCTGCATAGCTCCAAGCAGACCATGCTGCTCCCACGATAGAACAGACCGTTTTGTACTCAAGAAAGTGGCGCCTGGTGTCGAAAAGAGAGAAAGAACTCTTCTCTCCATCCCGCCACCTGGATCAATGCCATGAATCTGCTGACGCAGCTCCTCGGATTGGAAAACGTCGCCACCCTGCTGGCCGACACCTCGGATGATCAAGAGAAAGAAGATGGTTTTTTAAACGATCTCATTGAAGCTGAAACAGCTCTGGGGGGGAGTTCTGCTGCGGTTGAAAGCCTGGAAACCCTTTTGGTCCCTGCTGAGTTCAACCAATTGGATCTGGATGGGGATGACGAGATCAGTCAGGAGGAGGTGGCGGTGCTGCTTCTGGAATCCCAAAGGGAACTTTTCGATCTGATCCAGGGAGAGGAGTCGGATAGTTCTGATGCCACTGCCTCCTCTTCAAGCCTCAACGCACTTCTGGGGGGAAGCGCCTATGTGGAGGCTGCAGCCCTGGGCGCCACGCTCGAAACCTACGATCCATCCATCCAAAAGGCGCTTTTAGCCACATCAACGCCCAACCCTTTTGAAAACGATGGCGGTGATATGGGCCAAACCCTCACTTCCTTCGAAACACTCCTTACCCAAAGCGGCTTTAATACCAAAGCGTGACATCT
>JADFZT010000148.1 GCA_015232395.1 Magnetococcales bacterium
GGTATCTTGTTGAAAGTGAATCAAGATTTGGAAAGTTTCGTGTCTGGCACCCTGGATTCCCGCATTCGCGGGAATGACGAAAAAAGTACAATGGCATATGTCCAATTCTTGATTCGAATGGCTATAACCTGCGGCCGATCCAGCTCATCTGTCAGGATCCAACCGGCTTGATTCATGGATTGGGAAAGATTTTTCCTTTGTCGTTCCATCCAAAAAAAGTGCTCATCGGATCAGGCCGATTGGGCCATCAGAAAAAGGCGAGTCTCCTTCTTCACAAGGCGTTGGGCACCATTGGCAAATCAAATGATCCTCTATTTTCAGCCCGTCTCTTCCATTCCTGGAAATCCCCCCTTCCCCCCTTTTTTGATGACAGCGCCAAAACTTGAATGGCCCCATTTGGAGGGATCTGGGGGGGGCAAGTGTCGAACAAAAGTCTTGTCATGTTGAATAGTCAGTTGAATTTTATGAAAATATTCCTCCAGACCCCCTCCAGCACAGCGGGATGATCATATGAAATGGCCATCGATTTTCGTCTGTTTGCCCTGAAAAGCAATCCAGGGAGTACACATTTGGGAAAAAATGGTATAGTGACAAACAGAGGGATTTAGGCATTCCGAGCCTGAACATCAATCAACCGGCGAGGAGGGGGTCATGACCAAAGCCGATCTGGTGGAAGCGGTATACCAGAACTTGGAAAACAGCAAATGCACCAAGCGGGAGTGCGCAGGAATTGTCGAAGAAATTTTTGAAATCATCGAAGAAAACCTGAGCCAGGGGGAGGCTGTCAAACTGTCGGGTTTTGGCAACTTTATCATCCTCACCAAAAACACCCGAATGGGTAGAAACCCCAAAACCCGGGAACCCGTTCCCATCCAGGCCCGCAAAGTGGTTACTTTCAAGGCGAGCCAGATTTTGAAGGAAAAGGTGAACAAGGAAACCTGAGGCTCTCTCCCTTTGGTGAAAGATTTGAGCAAGCCGTGCCGTGGGGATGGTGAGCCTGCTGTGACGAGGTGGCAAAGGTGGTTGGCTATGGCGGATAAAAATGAGCCAAAGCAGGCGGATATTGAGAGAGAGCTGGCGGCCCGGCAAAAATTTTCTCTGGCAGGAGCCATCGGTCGCCAAGCCCGTGGAGCCATGAAAGGGGCCTCGCCCATCCCCAGAGGGGAGCAGGCGGTGCTCACCATCAACCACTTTATCGACCAACATCTCTCCGATCCTTCCGGGGCGCTCAAGTCGATCCTTAAACGCCGCATCAAGGCACAGGAGATGGTGCTCCAGAAACATCTGGAAAACCCTCTGGCCGCCCTACAGGAGATCCTCCACGCCCTTCTTGATCAGGAGGGGACGTTGCAGGAGTTTGTCCGGCGGGTGGATGTGCGCTGGGGAGAACTCTACCAGGAGCGCCCCCACTTTCAGCAACCCGGAGCAGCGGCCCACCCTGACGATGAATATACCCATCAGTCAGTGCGGCGAGATCTGGAAGGGGTGTTGGAACGCATTATCAAGTTGGAATAACACCCCCTGGACGGCGTTTGGGGACAGTGCACCTACCTACTCAAGAGTGGGGAGGCGTCCGACCAGGGGGGTGAGAGAGGACTTTTTCATGCTTATCCGAAAAAGCCCCCTCCCTTGGGTGGTCTTTATGAAACCGTTCCGGGTTCTCTATATAATGATCCGGGATGATTTTCATAATGATTCCAGGGCTTTGTAAATTTGGTCCTGGGGCCGTTATGAAATGGATCAGGCGATTTTCCGGTTAAACTGTCGAATCGAATCGTTGGAAAAATGGTCCCGGGAATCGCTACCGGAAGCGCCACGTCCCCGGGACCATCTCCTCACCTTGGTGGAAAGCCAGGTCCGCTAAAGCCTCCCCTTCCACCATTGGCTTTCAAGCTGTGTGGGCTCGCTTCCCTGAAGCATTGGCAAGCGAGCCCTTCCACAGAGCTGGTAGCATATTCCTTAGAAGTGCATACCCAGGGCCACAAAACCCACCAGCGGGTTGACATCCACATCGACACTCAGATCTCCAGAGGTGGTGCCTCTCAGCATGGCGTCCGCTTCCAGATGGATATACCACACACCGAGACTCAGAAAGGTATTTTCGCTGATATCGTAATCGATACCGATGTTGCCGCCGAAGCCGAAGGTGTTGTCGATGTCGAGGTCGGTGTCAGGCCCCAGGACGGCGCGAACCTCGGAAGAGGTGTCGGGATCCATATAAACAGTACCGCTCACACCGATACCGATGTGGGGACGAAAGCGGGATTTGGGGGTGGGATACCAGTTGATGGAGAGGGTGGGAGGAAAGACATCCACATCACCCACATCGGAAATACCCACACCCGGCAAGCTGCCTTCTCCATTGAGTTCGTGATTGGAGGGGGTGATGCCGAAGAGTTCGATAGCCAGATGATCGGTGATCATGCCACCGATGGTAAAACCGACAGTGGAAGCCGCATCAACCCCGACACCGGAGCCAGCCACACCCTGCACTTCACCGCTATCATCCATGGGGGCAACGTAGGAGGCCCCTAGACGAAACATCCAGTCACCCTGCTCCAGGGCTTGGGCCTGGCTGCTGGATAGGATCATGACTACAGCCAATAAGGCTATCCAAGACATTTTCTGACTCTTCATCGTTCTCTCCTTCGATTTCTTCCTTCATTAAGTATTGAAAAGCGCCTTCATTTAGAGACGCCTGGGATAGCGAATGGGGCGCGATACAATCAAATGCACCGAACCTTAGATTTGAAATCCCCCTGGGGGTGCCAGAAGAAGTTCTTTCGAAAACAGTTGGTTATCGGTAAACAGGGGTTGAGTGGCAAATGATTGGGTCGGGCTGGAATCATCCGAAGAGCAGGTTGCTCCCACGGTGACGCCGGAAAAAATCGGCGAAAATATTAGAAAGAAACGGGAGTGGGCAGAGCAGGGCATCGGGGGCTCCCTTGCGACTGGAGATTGCTATCCATCAAACACCCCCCCGGGCCTTGAGTTGATGAGCTTCCCTGTGCTGATGACCAAATAATGTCGCCATTATCCATAAAAATTGCGATAAGTCAATTTTAAACGACGAAATTGTCGCGATCACCTTTTGAGAGAAAAAAATATTTTAGGAATCAATTGCTTGTAGAGTTGGCACTACCTGCACCAAGCACACCTCAGCAGGCCTCCGATTTGGAAAACGGCTTTTTTCCCCATTCGACGATCCAATGGGATAGCCTCCTGAATGGCGTCTGGGGAGCTGTTATCAGGATCAACCCAAGGGGGGGTGGAAAAGGAGAGAAGGGTAACTTCCCCGGCTCCGGGGTTGGCATGGTGGTCAGAGAGGGGTGTTGGGGGCGTTCCAAATCCAACGTGCAATAGCGTCCCGGCTTCATTCCCTGGTAGTTTTTGTGGCTGGTTTGGAGTAGGTTGGAGTGACTCAGTGTGGTCTCTATCCCTTGACCGGATCAGGCAAAGGCTTATGGCTTGACAGAAAAAGCTTCGGTTTGGCTTGAAAGAGTCGTTTCCTCACCTGCCACCATTTTTGCAAAAAAGCGATGTTGGGATATCTGGGGAAATAAGCACTGGATGGGGCTGTCTTGCGCTTCAGCTTTTTTGGTATCCTTGGTCCAAGGTAACAGGGTCGCTCTATTTTGTTTTGAATCCATCGAAAAGGATTATGGCAAAGCATGGACAATATAATGGATGAAGTGGACCGGCGTGCCAATCTGGCTTTTTCCAACCAGATGGAAATGCTGACCTTTTTTCTTTCGGATTCCCAGCAATATGGCATCAATGTTTTTAAAATCATTGAGGTGGTTGAGTCCCCGAAAACCATTACCAAAATTCCCCTGGCCCATCCAGCCATCGTCGGTGGGTTCAGCTTTCGTGGCAACATGGTGATGGTGATCGACCTCTCTTTCAGCATGGGCCTGGAGAAGGTCGATTGGGAAAACAGCATCAGCTACATCATCGTTTGCGAATACAGCAACACCATCCAGGGCTTTTTGGTCTCACAACCCAACAAGCTGCTGAATATCGGTTGGGATGAGGTGAAAAAACCGGGAGGGGTGATTCAAAATTCCGGCTATTTGACGGCCCTGGCCTATGATGCCGACCAAGAGACCATTCAGATTTTGGATATTGAAAAAATCTTGTCTGAGGTGATCGGTCTCAATGAAAAAATCGATGACGCCTTGATTGACCAGGGGCAGTCGGCGGAAAAGAGAAATGTGCGGGTTTTGGTTCTTGACGATTCCAGTGCAGCCCGGGGGATGATGAAAAATGCCTTGGAACAGCTGGGTATTGCTTACACCCTGTTCGAAGAGGGGCACTTGGCCCTGGAAGCCCTGAAAGATTCCCTCCAGGAAGATCAGGTTCCCTTTGGCTTGATCATTTCCGATATCGAAATGCCGGGGATGGATGGGTTTACCTTTTCCAGAGCTGTGAAGGCCGAGCCTACCTTGAAAAATATCCCGTTGGTGCTCCACAGCTCCATGAGCAACAAGGCCAACCGTTCCAAGGCGGAGTCAGTCGGCGCGGACGGCTTTGTGCCCAAGTTTCAGCCGGATGTCATCGCCGGTCTCATTCTGGAGCGACTGGGGATCCGCAATAAAGAGAGCGTTGGCACCAAAAACGCCTATTTTTAAAACCCAGGCTGGTGGGGATGGTTGAAATCAGGCCACAAGAAGGGCAGTAGCCTGTGTATAGTAGGTCTACCTCAAAATTGGACACTCTTCTCTGACTCGTCATCCCCGCGAAGGCGGGGATCCAGAGAGATAATCATGACTCTCAAGGAAAAACAAAATTTTCAGAAAG
>JADFZT010000149.1 GCA_015232395.1 Magnetococcales bacterium
GGGATAACCTGCACAACATCCCGTTATAAAACGGGATTTTACAAATTTCCGTGTCTACCCGTCAGAAACCCAGGCCTGGGGTTGGGGGGATAATGATCAAGGTCAGCTTGGGGACGGCAATACTGCCTACCGTTCTTTGCTTACTGAAGCTCTAGATATTTCAGATGTGGCCCATGTTTCTGCGGGAGAGTACCACACTGCTGCTGTAAAGACGGATGGTACAGTCTGGGCATGGGGTGATAACTATGATGGTCAACTTGGTGACGGCACGACAGAGGACAGCAGCATTCCGGTTCAGGTCCAAGGGTTGACAAATGTAGCTCAGGTGGCTGCGGGTGAAGATCACACCCTGGCCCTTGGAACAGATGGAACTGTGTGGGCTTGGGGATCCAACAGATATGGCCAGCTGGGAGATAGTACTTTCACGAACAGTTTGACCCCAGTCCAAGTTTCGACCCTTTCGGGTGTCGATCAAATCGTTGCAGGCAGAAACTTTTCCATGGCTTTGTCGGATAGGTCTGTTTGGGCTTGGGGGTACAATAATAGAGGGCAACTTGGAAATGGCTCTACTGAAAACAGCTCCATTCCTGCCGAAGTTCAAGGATTGAATAGTGTAACACAAATTTCTGCAGGTTATTATTCTGCGTTTGCTTTAAAGTCAACCGGTTCAGTATGGGCATGGGGCTATAATGGTTACGGCCAACTGGGTGACGGTACTACAGATGAATCCCATGAGCCGATTAATATTTCCAGCCTATCAAATGTAGAACAAATTATAACTGGCCCACACCATTCTTTGGCGATCAAGTCGGACAAAACGCTGTGGGGGTGGGGTATCAACTCATCAAGCCAGCTTGGCACTGATCCCTACGAATACAGTGCAACCCCAATTCAAATACCGGATTTGTCAGATGTAAGTCAGGCAAGTGCAGGATGGCTGCATTCAGTTGCAGTAACTGAGGATGGGAACCTCTGGGCCTGGGGGGATAATTATTACAACCAGCTTGGATTAAAAATTCGGTTCATTCTCCCTGTTGTGGGTGAAAACGGCGAAGCTCTCTTCAACCTGATGGGGTTGGATCGGGATGGAGATGGTTTGCCTGACTCCTATGAGGAAGATTATGGGCTGGATCCGGATAATGCATCTGATGTGGAGGAGGATCTGGATGGCGATGGGTTCTCCAACTTTGATGAATTTTTGGACTTCACAGATCCCTCCGACCCAAGTGCCGCTGCGGATTATTGGAATCCTGAGCTGGATGTCATCACTCTTGAAAACAACAGCATTGTTCTAGTCGTTCCAGATCTCATAGGCGGTGCCAGCGACTATGGTGCGGGCATGTGGGCAGTTGAGGTTCAGGTTACGGACCGTTTAGGGAACTTTCTGAGTGAAAGAAACAGCTATCAGTATTGGTCATCTACTGAAGTTTGGCTCGATGCCACCACAGATTCGGACTGGAGCACATGGCGTTTTGAGTTTGATGACAATCTCTGGGCACCCGGAGAGATCTATTCCGTTACAGTCAAAGCCACTGATCTTAACGGCAACGAAACAGAAACCAACCTGCTTTTTCTCTACTCCTACACTGGCAGCCAGTGGACCACCGAGCTTTCGTTGGAGATGTCCAGCAGTGCGATTTTGCAGGGGGAGGAGGCGACCTTTTTTGGGCGGTTGTCGTTGCCGGGTAGTGGTAGCGTCAGCATGGCGCAGGAGATTGTGCTTTTGGTGACCGATCCCAGAGGGGCGACCCTGGAATATACCACCGAATCGGACGCCAACGGCTTTTTCACCTTTGATGAGGTGGCTGCGTTCAGCCTTTCCGGTCACTATGAAATCACCGTCTCCTACAATCTGGATGACGAAGGATTTCTTGCTGGCAGCAGTGCCTCCGACACCCTTTGGGTGGGGGATGCGGCTGGATTTGCCGTGATCGTGCAGGGGCGGATCGCCAGTGACACTGATGGTCAAGCCGCCCACAACAAAACCACCGACCGCATCTACGACGCCCTCATTGAGCGGGGATTTGAATCGGACCACATCTGGTATTTTGGTTATGGAGAGAGCCCTGACGGCGAAACCGAGGTGGAGAACCCCTCCAAAGCCGCTATCGAAGAGGTCATCACCGGGGAGATCCACCCCCTCATGAACGGCACTCCCGCCCCTTTCTATCTGATCATGGTGGATCACGGGGATCAGGACACCTTCTATCTGGATAGCACCGAGACCCTTTCTCCTGATGAGGTGGATGCCTGGTTGATGGGATTGGAAGGGGAGCTTAAAGGGGAGGCGTTGGAACAGTTCCGGGTTGTGGTGGTGGGGGCGTGTTATTCCGGGAGCTTTATCGACTCTTTGAGCGGCGACCAACGTATCGTGGTCACCAGCGCCACTGAAGTTGAGGTGTCGTTCAAGGGACCTCGGGAGGATGATGGTGTGCGGGTGGGGGAATATTTTTTGGAGGAGCTGTTCAAGGCCTTGGGGCGCGGGGAGTCCCTCAAAGAGGGGTTTCAGACCGCGACCGAATATACCGAAATCCTCACCCAGGATAACACTTGGTGGGAGAGCTCCGGTGCGCCCTACTTCGACAACGCCCTGCAACATCCCCTCCTGGACGATGACGGCGACGGGGTGGGCAGCAACGTGCTGGACGACACCTCCGGGGATGGGGCGCTGGCGGCGGATCTCTATCTGGGGACCGGAACCGACCATGTGACCAACGCCCCCGGCAACCCGATAGAAATTCTCACGGTGACCGACACCCTCTATCTCAACGCCGACACCAACGATGCCACCTTGCTGGCCACGGTCAGCGATACGGATCGCTTGAACGCGCAACCCTGGGTCTCCATTCGCGTTCCCAACCAGGCGCTGCCGGAGCAGGAGGGTACGGAGCAGGTGGAGCTGGATCTGACCAAGGAGCCCATGACATCCACCGATGAGGAAGATCTCTGGGAGCGTGTGCAGAGCGACTATTTTGATGAACCGGGGCGGTATGAGGTCTACTATTTTGCCAAGGATATCCAAACCGATGCGCTTTCACCCATGCAGCGCTCGGTGGTGTATAAGGATTACGCTGACAATCACCCCCCGAACACCTTCAGCCTGCTCTCCCCGGAGGACAACGCCTCGATTCGCACCGCGGGGGTGTTTCAATGGGAAGCGGCCACCGATCCCGACCCGGACGACCCCCTCTCCTACACCCTGACCATTGCCGAGGAGGATGATTTTACTTCGGTGGTGCACCAGCAAGAGGAGCTGCTGAGCCCCATCGCCTATGTGGGGCCGGACGATGGTTTGGAGGATGGGGTGAGCTACCATTGGCGGGTGACTGCGGTGGATGGCTATGGGGCCTCCACCCACAGCCGGGAGGTGTGGAGCTTCGAAGCCGACAACACCAACGATCGGGTCGGTATGGTGGAGGGGTATGTCTATGACAGGGATACCAATGAGCAGGTCTTTGGGGCTACAGTGGCGTTGGAGCACAACGGCACGGGCAACCGGGTCAGCTACACCACTCTGAGCCCGATATCAGATTTCATGCTATCGCAAAAATTGGGCGAAGCGACCCTCACTGTCGAGGCCGAAGGGTATGACGATGCAGTGCAGGAGGTGACGGTCCTGGAGGATGGCAAAACCACCCTCCTGATCCCCCTCACCCCGGAAGAACCCCTCTCCGGCTATGTGGAGTGGCGTCCTCCGGAACTCTGCTATCCGGCGCAGTTGCGGGAGTGATGATCATATTGCCAAAAGGAAATATGTGATTGCTGGATGTGTTGAGGCGGACATATCTTTCATTGTTGAGCGAGTCTTTTCGAGTAAGAAACAATCTTGTCTTGGAAGATAGCCAAATGAGGCTCTAAATGGGTAAAAAAACAAGCTGGTTCTGCAGAATTGGCATCCTTATCATAGCTCTTTTTTCTGTAGTTTTTGTTCATCCCGCCAACGCAGTTGAACCAATGATTGCAGCAGGAAGTCATCATTCAGTAGCATTAAAGTATGATGGGACTGTTTGGGCTTGGGGATTCGGGGGGGCTGGTGTTCTTGGAAACGGCTCTGGGATTAGTAGTTCTTTCCCTGTTCAGTCCTCTGGTTTAAAGGATATAATTCAAGTTGGGGCGGGATATTCTCATAGCATTGCGCTAAAATCTGATGGCACAGTCTGGTCCTGGGGCTGGAACGTTTATGGTCAACTCGGAGATGATTCCTTAGATAGAAGCGACACACCATTTCAGCTTTCCAGTCCGACAAATATAACCCAAATTGCGACTGGCTATCATCATACTATTGCGCTGGAGAATGATGGTACAGTCTGGACTTGGGGGAAAAACTTATACGGACAACTTGGAGATGGCACTACAAATGACAGCAATGTTCCAGTTCAGGTTCAAGGTTTGTCAGATGTGGTCCAAATAGCAGCCGGCTCTAATCACACCCTTGCGGTCAAGTCAGACAAGACAATCTGGGCTTGGGGATCGAACAGTAGCGGACAACTTGGAGATGGAACAACTGAAAATAGGCTCACCCCAGTGCAGGTTTCAGGTTTGTTGGATGTGATCCTAATAGCAGCAGGTAGCGATCATACTGTAGCTGTAGAAACGGGTGGAACAGTTTGGGCTTGGGGGGAAAACCGTTTTTATGGCCAGCTCGGAGATGGTACTGCTTCAAATAGTGACACGCCTATTCTGAGTCCCCCGAAAAAAGTCCGTTCAAGCTTGATAGCATTCCCAGGCCAGTTGACTGCTTGATGTGAAAATCTCACC
>JADFZT010000150.1 GCA_015232395.1 Magnetococcales bacterium
CAGGCTCGGCTTTGGTCATGAACGATTCGGGGGGAGTGATTATTCAGTCTTCGGACGAATATTTCGCCTTATTGGGGATAACATGGCGGACGCCCCCTTGGGGATTGGGATGATCACCAAATCGACGGGGAATGAGATGAACATGAACGTGGAAAACGGATTGACCGGCTGCCTTGCCACAGTTCACACCGACATTAAAGCCGGCGATGGTGGGATCCCGGGCCAGCAGCTTCCGCCGTTTTTGATGCAGTAGCCTTTCAATCGCTTCCCGCTCCTCAGGGAGCAGGTCAAAATAATCCGCCACATGTCGGATCGGGACCGCTAAAGCGTGCCCTTCACTGACTGGATGTTCATCCCTGTAGAGCATGGCCAGGTCATTTTTATCAATCACCTGCTCAGCAGGGGGGTGGCAGAACAGGCAGGGATTGTTGGGATCAAAAGTCATGGGGATCGTTTTACCGGGAAAGTGTCTGTTGAAAAAATGAAAAAGGCGGCGCAGGGATGGCGGAAGTTCATGGATTGCGCACTCTTTTGATGACAAACCCACTGGAATAAGCCAGATTTAATTGGCTTCCAGAAGAGTTCGAAGTTCCTCGGTGCGATGACGGGTCATGCGCTCCAGGCAAACATCATAGTTGACCATATAACCCGTTGTGCCTTGGCTGTGGAAGGTTTCAGCCTCACAGTTGCGGTCCCGAAATGTTATCCAGGCCCGTTGCGCTTCTATCAGGGTTCTCTTGAAATTTTTCTCCAGACCAGCCGTGACGCTCTTCCACATACTATTCAAATCTTCATCCGCCAGGCGATACGCTTCACCGGAACAATATTTCAGCTCAACCATACCCATGGCTTTGGCGCAGTCAATCGAGATTTCTTCGTCTGCCAGGGATTGAGCTGGCAATACCAGCACCATCAACAAGACTGGCATCCACCGCCTGACGTTTTCAATGCGTCGTTTCATATGTTTTCCCCACTATTGAGATGATTTATACACACAACCCGCAGGGTGTCACCCCCACGGATCGTACTGCAATCATGTCGGATCGTCCCCACCAACCCCAAGCCGATTGATCCGGGCAACCAAGGGGTTCACCCCCCCACCCATCGGAGCACCTCCTCACGGTCGCAATCACAAAGATCACGGAGTTCGTTTTTCATGGGTCACCAGATCCGCTCCACGCGACCCGCTGCAATCAGAGGTTCGACTTGCTCACGGATCTCTTCAGGATCCAGCATCAGGTGGATGGCGAGATCGGCGAGGAGGGCTTCGTTTTTCTCCTGGAGGAATTTTTCAATCCCGTCGGTGGTCATGTTTGTGGGACTCCAAACGCCCCTTTAAGCTGTTCCAACCGCTTGGCCAACAGGTCATCCGGATAGGGCTCCGAGGGGTGGAGACCCCACACGGGTTTGGGCCAGGCCTTATCCCCCTCAAATCGAGCGATCACATGGATGTGGAGCTGGGGAACCATATTGCCCAAGGCGGCGACATTGAGTTTGGTGGGATTGAAGAGTCTCCGCAACACTTGGGAGGCTTGATGGATATCCCCGTAGACCAGTGCCCTGTCGATATCGGTGAGTTCATCCAGGTCACGCAATCCTGGACGGTCGGGCACCAGGATGAGCCAGGGATAGTGGCTGTCATTGATTAAAAGCACCTGGCAAGCCGAAAGAAAGCCCACCGTGATACCATCCTTGGCCAACGTGGGATGGAGTTCAGTTTGGTTCATGGTCATCGTCATTTATCCGCCAGCCCGTTTAACCTTCAGTCCTTGTTTCTTTAAATATGCCATCACCCGTTCAATGTGATCCCCCTGGATTTCGATTACGCCATTTTTAACCGTGCCACCAGAGCCACAGGTTGTTTTGAGTTTTTTGCCCAGTTGAATCAGAGCGGCTGAATCCATCGCAACCCCCTTGATCAAGGTAACCCCTTTGCCTTTTCGGCCTTTGGTTTCCCTGGAGACCCGCACGATGCCATCAGCGGGCGGTGCCGATTTTTTTCCACGGCAAATGCAAGTTGAACTGGGCTTACCACACTCAGGACACATTTTTCCCTGTTCGGTGGAATAGACGAGCCTCTCTTTTGTTTTGCGGGCTTTCATGATAAATCAATCACCTCCAAACGGGGCTTGCCCGGCTTTTTGAATGGATGAGGTGTGTTGGCTCCCCTGATAAAAACCATGCTAAAAAAAATGGGGATTGCCATCAAATCGCACCACGCATCCCGGAATGGATTTCTCCGATAGCTTGATCATGTGGAGAGCCTCTCTGATGCCCCACTATTTTCAAAAAAAACGCTTCTCAGGCCTTTTTGACAAACTCTGACTTCAACATCATCGGCCCGATACCGGTGATTTTGCAGTCAATGTTGTGGTCCCCATCAACAAGCCGGTTGATTTTCACTTTGGTGCCGATTTTGGCTACGGAAGAAGCCCCCTTCACCTTCAAATCTTTAATCAGGGTGACATGGTCACCATCCTGAAGAAGGTTTCCATGGGCATCCCTGACAACGAATTCATCGCTTTCAGTCGCTTCGGCTTTGGGTGTCCACTCATGACCACACTCAGGGCAGATCAGCAGGCCACGATCTTCATAGGCGTAGGCTGAGTCACATTGGGGGCATGGGGGGATGGAATCGCTCATTTTTAGCTCGCCATTTGGGGTTTGATTGCAAGATGACCCGTGCTTAAGGTAAGGCCATTGTATCGTTTTGATCTTTCAAGAAACAGTATCCGACTCTGAAGCTGGCAGAAAGGAATGGCTGAGGGGGCAAGTGTAGCGACCCCAGAGCCTGTCAGCAAAAAAAGGAAGGAAGGATGGATTGAGCTTGAAAACCCCATCCATCAAGACCTGCGCCGGAAGGAAAAACAAGCGGCGTGGAATCACCACTCCCCCCTACTCAGCCCGCCCCATCGCCTGGCGTATGCGCTTGAGATCACCCCGCATGCTTTCGGTAAATGGGTGTTGAGGGGCGCTCTTCTCCATGATCCCTACCGCACGCTGAATAAGTGGCTCAGCCTGGGCAAGCTGGTTTTGCTTCTCATGAAATTCAGCCAGGTTGGCCAGTGTTGTCGCCACCGTAGGGTGCTCTTCACCCAGGCTTTTTTCCTTGATTATCAGTGACCGTTCAAGGAGTGGTTCAGCTTTGGCGTAGAGGTCTTGATTCTTGTAGAGGTCGGCTAGGTTATTGAGCATTTTGGCCACCTCCGGATGCGCTTTACCCAGGCTTTCTTCCTGGATTTTCAGCGCCCGCTCATAGAGCGGTTCGGCTTTAGCGTAGAGACCTTGTTCTCTGTAGAGTTCGCCCAGGTTATTGAGCGTTGCGGCCACCTCTGGATGCTCTTTACCCAGGCTTTTTTCCAGGATTTTCAGTGACCGTTCATAGAGTGATTTGGCTTTGGCGTAGAGGCTTTGATTCTTGTAGAGGATGGCCAGGTTGCCCAGCGTTTTGGCCGCCTCCGGATGCCATTTACCCAGACTTTTTTCCTGTATTTTCAGTGCCCGTTCATAGAGGGGGATGGCGTCTGCGTATTGGGCTTGTTGGAGATAAACGTTGGCCAGGTTAACTAGGCTGAATCGACATTCAGGCACACCAGAAGGATAGAGCGGCGATCATCCAAAACGCTTTGAAATTGCAATCTTTCCGATCGTATCTGGTTGCAAGTCTCCGAAATTATTTCAATTTCCCGAATGCCCTCTCAATCAAGTTTCTTTGTTTGTACCCCTCTTTGTCGTAGCTGCGCGGAGCCTTGCGATTGGATCTTGGAGGAATGATGACAATGCCCTCCACTCTCTGGATCGTTTCAACCAACTCATTGCTGTCATAACCTTTGTCCGCAATGACGGCCTTGGGATTGAAGCCCTTGATCAACGCTTCGCCCATGGTGATGTCGGCGGCTTGGCCTGGAGTCAGAAGAAAACGAAGCGGGCGACCCTGGCCATCCACAGCCATATGGATTTTGGTGCTCAGACCTCCTCGGGAACGCCCCAGCGCCTGATTCTTGCCCCCCCTTTTCCAGTGGCCGCCTGTTGGTGGGCTCGAACGATTGTGCTGTCTATCATCAGGTATTCATTATCTGGGTCTTCAGACAACACATTGAAAATCTGTTCCCAAACCCCTTTCTCAGCCCAACGGGTGAACCGCTTGTGGACACTTTTGTATTTTCCGTAGCGCTCCGGCAAATCCGACCAGCGGGCTCCAGAACGCGACACCCAAAGAACTCCGTTGACGAACTGTTGATTGTCCTTCCCGGTCCGGCCGGGATCTCCTGCTTTCCCGGGCAGAAATCCCGATATCTTCTCCCACTGATTTTGACTCAGTTCGTATCTCTTGGTCATGATTCCATCGTCCATGAGGTGGTGAAATGAAACTCTTCATGGACAGATAACCATAGCCCGACAGGCCGTTCAAGGTGAATGTCGATTCAGCCTAGCGTTGCGGCCAGATCGGCGCCATCGGGAAGATAAACTTTCTCGGCAATCGCCACCGCCTCTTTCAATGCGGCCTCCGCCCGAGGATATTTTCCGGCGTTCCACCAAGCCACCCCCTTATCGTTTAGATATTGGCTTTCACTAGTGTCCGGTTAAAAATCGAATAATTTCAATTGGTTGCAATGGTTGTCGAGTTGTATACCTTCTTCATTGTCTTCAACCATTTGTAAAAACGACGTTTTCTCGAAAATGGTGACACTCAGAATCTGTAGAAAAGT
>JADFZT010000151.1 GCA_015232395.1 Magnetococcales bacterium
CCATTCTGGCATGGAAAAATCGTGTCAAGAAATATCGTGCTGCCACCTCATTTTTTTTGGGGGGGCGAGCAGTTACCAACAAACAATGCTTTCCAAAGTTATAATTCTAAATTGATACTTGTGGAGAGCTGAGGGGTGATCCATGAAAGGTGTTTTTGTTCGCTTTATTGGGGCTTTGCTGTTTCTTTTTTCCTCCACTGTCCAGGCTGCCTGGATTGTGTCGGATTCAGGCACCACGGATAGTTTGAATGAAATCGCCTATGGAGATGGCCTCTATATGGCGGTGGGGGGGAGTGGCGCTGTCATTACCTCTGAGGACCTGGAAGTATGGACTCAACAAAGTTCCGGGGAGGACAACGGCCTCTCTACCGTGGCCTATGGCAATGGCAACTGGGTCTCTGGGGGGGGATGGTACCCTTCCGATCAATCCCTCATCTATTCCACTGACGATGGTGTTAATTGGGCTGGGGCGAATGCCACGGAGCGCTATGGCATCACCAGCCTGAGATATATCAACGGCGAGTTTATCGGCACCACCTTCCAGGGCTATATTATGGCCTCGGCCGATGGCGCAACCTGGACGGATCGCGGCAATGCTACGGGCTCAACCGTCCATGAAATCACCTATGGAGATGGCTGGTATGCCGTGGCCGGATATGGCGGCAAACTGGGTATGTCCCAATCCACCTCCGGGCCGTGGATCACCCGAACCCCGTCCTCCACCTCTTCCTATGGAGCGGCCTTTGGCAACGGACGCTTTGTCATGGTGGGGGGGAATGGCGACATCTGGACGGCTACGCCGGGGGGGGAATGGGCTTCCACCACTTCTGGTGTTGATGTCAGTCTGTCAGACGTGATTTTTGCCGATGATCGTTTTGTTGCCGTCGGCCAGGAAGGCACGATCCTCTCCTCTACGGATGGCGTCAACTGGAGCGCCGAAGAGTCTGGGATCACCGAGGAGTGGCTGGGGGGAATCGTCCACGATGGCACACGATTCATCATCGTCGGTCAGGATGGCACCCTCCTGCTGGAAAAGCTGGAAAGCTTGCCGACAGCCAGCGATGACTCTTTATCCGTCACCGAAGATATCGCCGCCTCCGGAACTCTGAGTGGAGAGGATCCGGCAGGGGGGGATTTGACCTTTGCCATCGTCTCCCAAGGTAGCCTGGGAACGGTCTCCCTGACGGGCTCTACAGGGGCTTATACCTATACCCCCACCCCCGACGCCTATGGGGCGGACAGCTTTACCTTCAACGTCACCAACGATACTGGGACTTCCAGCGCCGCCGCCATCACTGTCACCATCACCGGGGTGGACGATTCCCCTACCATCAGTGGCAGCCCTGAAACAGAGGCCTATGAGGAAGAGGTCTATCGGTTTACGCCGGTGGGGGAGGATGTCGATGGGGATACGTTGTTCTTTGCCATCGAAAATCAACCCGAATGGGCCAGTTTCAATACTGCCAACGGCTCCCTTACCGGGCGACCCATGGTGGAAAATGTCGGCACCACCGCCGATATTGTGATCTCCTTGACTGCGGGTGGCGAAACGGTCTACCTGGATGCCTTTGATCTGACCGTAGTGGCCACCAGCCTGCCCACACCTGATGTGGTGACCGGTGGGCTTTTTAATCAGCCTCAGAGCATTGCCCTCTCCTGCAACGATTCGGCCTCCCCCTGCGCCAGCATCTATTACACCCTGGATGGCACCGACCCCACCACCAGTGCCACACGGCAACTTTATGTCGAAGGCGACCCTATTCTTCTTGAAGAGAGCGTTACCCTGCAATATGTCGCCATGGATGAGTCCGGAAATGCCGGTGAGGTGCAGTCCCAGGCGTTTGACATCGATCTAATCCCCCCTTCGCTCAGTGTCGCCGAGCCTTTGGAAGGAGCTATCCTGGATTATATCTATCTGATTGAGGGGGCTGTGGAAGATGAGGGTTCCGGGGTGGCTGAGGTGCGATTGTTGCTTTCTGACGGCAGCTATTTTGTGGAAGGGGACGAGCAGTTTGCAGGCTGGGACGATGATGAGCCGGATCCCTGGCCCCTGGTTGAAGACGATAGCGACGATGGGGATTGGTCGGAGTGGGAATACAGTCTCGGGATTGGGCTGCATAACGGGGACTACACCCTGACGGTGGCTGCCCTGGACCAAGCTGGCAATACCGCCACGGTCGGCCCCTATCTTTTTACCATCCACGACGGCGACGCCTATCCGACAGCCCTCTCCATCGCCTTGACCAGCAATGCCATTCTGCCCGATGAAACCGTGAGCGGTACCGGGCTTCTTCAGCGGGTTGGTTCCAGTGATTCCGATCTTTCCGGTATGACCATTACCTTTACTGTCACTGATCCGGACGGTTCGGTGGTGGCCACGGAGGAAACCGAGACGGACGGTTCCGATGGGCGTTTTGCCATCCCGGAGCTTTCGGGGTTTGGTGAAGAGGGATATTACACCATTGAAGCGAGTTTTGCCGGTAACGCCTTGCTGATGGCAAGTGACGGTTCGGCCACCCTCTATGTGGGGCCTTCGGCAGGCTATGCCATCATTGTCGAGGGGAAAATCGACAGCGAGGAGGGGCTGGAATCCCATAACCTCACCACCAATCGCATCTACAATCATTTTATCGATCGGGGCTTTAAAGGGGATGATATCCAATATTTTAATTATGATACTGACCAGGAGGGGGTGACCGAGCTGCCCTCCAAGGCCGGTATTGAGGAGGCCATCACCGATTGGGCTCTGGCAAAAATGACTGATATTCCTGCCCCCCTTTTCGTGGTCATGGTGGATCACGGCTCCATCAACCGGTTTCATCTGGATGACGAGAGCATCACCCCGGATGAGTTGGATGCCTGGTTGGATACATTGGAGGCGGGGCTGGCGGTTTCAAACCCAGATGCCTTGGCCCAGGAGCGGGTGGTTATCATTGGGGCGTGCTACTCGGGGAGTTTTGTTGAAAGTGTGTCTAAATCGGGCCGGGTGATGGTGACCTGTGCCGCCGATGACGAAGTTTCCTACAAAGGGGCGTTGGTGCAGCCTGATACAGATGCGGATCCTGAAGGCACGCCGGTACGGGTGGGAGAATTTTTTCTGGAGGAGTTGTTTGGAGAATTGAGTCAGGGGGTCACCCTGAAGGATGCCTTTCGCACGGCGACCGAGTCCACGGAGACCTATACCCGGGGGAGTTCATCCAGCGCCAATAGCCGTTCTCCACTGGACGATGGTGCCAGGCAGCACCCTCAGCTGGACGATAATGGCGATGGCGTCAGCTCCAACGATCTTGACGATGCCCAGGTTGAGGATGGTGAGGTGGCCGAGGGGCTTTATCTGGGTGGGGAAGGATCCCATCTGACCAATTCTGCGTTGGTTCCGGCCGAAATCGAGGCGGTGACGGAAACCCTTTATCTCACTGCCACGGACTCTTCCGGGGAGCTTTGGCTGACCACCAACGACGACAGTGAAGTGGCTTGGGGCTGGGTAGAAATCCGTGAGCCTGGCAAGGTGCTGGAGAGTGCTGACGGCACCGAAACAGGGCAGGTGGATCCAGATCTGCCCTGGGAATTTTTGGATTTGGGTTCGAATGGAATCTGGCAGCTCTCTTACAACGGTTTCAGTGATGCCGGACAGTATGAAATCTACTATTACGTTCAGGATTTGGAGACTCTGGATACTTCCCCCATGCAGCGTTCAGTGGTCTATAAAAATCAATCCGGTAACAGCGCCCCCGGCAGCTTCAATCTGACTTCACCCCCGACACTGCCGCAAACAGTTCGGACTGTCGGTGTCTTCGAGTGGCAGGCGGCGATTGATCCGGATGGGGATGGGGTCACTTATAATCTGATCATTGCGACAGACTATGGATTTACCAACGAGGTCTATCGTGCTGAGGCGCTTTGGACTCCCCAGGCTTTTGTCGGCATTTCCGCCGGTCTTGAAGATCTCACCCACTATTACTGGAAAGTGGAGGCGGTGGATGGCTACGGTGCCATGACGACCAGTGGGCGATGGAGTTTTCAAACCGACAACACCAATGATCTGCTCGGGACTCTCACCGGTTACATTTATGATGAGGAGAGCCAGGAGGGGGTGGTGGGGGCCACCATCTTGGCGGTGGGTGGGGATGGCAGCACGGTGACTGCTGAAAGCTCCGAACCCTACGGCGGCTTTGTGCTCTCCCAGCTGCCTGGGGATGTGGCGCTGACGGTTTCAGCGGATGGTTATGGCGATCAATCCCTCTCCATCACTCTGCCGGAACTGGACGCCGTGCAATCCAATATCGCCCTGGCCAAAACCGGCTCAAGCGACCAGAGCGCCACTTTTGCCGATGTGCCGACGGATCGTTGGGGCTGGTCCTATATCGAAACCCTGGCAGAAAATGCCATCACCAGCGGCTGTGATTCAGATATCTATTGCCCGGACAACGAGCTGCAACGCTCTGAAATGGCCATCTCCCCGGTATGCTCCAACAAGGCCTGGTAAGCCCGATAGAGCCTTTCAGAACGCTCCCGGCACTGTTTGATCT
>JADFZT010000152.1 GCA_015232395.1 Magnetococcales bacterium
CAACACCTTAATTTCACAAAAGCGCATTTTTATTCAGCCAAACTCCGCAAGGCTCGGAAACATCTCCAAAAGCCAGATGGAAATCACGTTAAAATCCCCGAAGAAGATCATCAATCCCACCACCACCAAGAGGGAGCCGGAGACGATCTCTATCTTATGCATGTGCTTGCGAATTCGGGTAAAAAAGGCAAAAAAGGTGTTGATGGCAATCCCCGCAATCAGAAAGGGAATGCCCAACCCGAGGGAATAGACCCCCAGCATCATCACCCCCTCACTCACCGACTCCTGCCCCCCGGCCAAAGCCAGAATAGCCGCCAGAATCGGACCCACACACGGCGTCCAGCCAAACGCAAAGGCCAGACCAATCATAAAAGCGCCCCACACCCCCCGGGGTTTGTTCTGGGGATTGAAGCGGGCTTCCAGGTTTAAAAAGCCGATCTTGAACACCCCCATAAAATGGAGGCCGAAGATCACAATCAACGCCCCACCCACCTTGGCCAACTCCGCCATGTGATTCAACATGGTCTGGCCCAAGGCCGTAGCCGATGCCCCCAGGGCGATAAAGACCAATGAAAAGCCCATCACGAAAAAGAGGCTGTGAATCCCCCCCTGGATGGAGGCCTCCCAGCGATTTCCAGGCTCTGCGCCCTCCCCCTCCCCCCGCATCTTATCCACCGAAATGCCGGTCATGAAGCTGATATAGGCGGGCACCAAAGGCAATACACAGGGAGAGACAAACGACAACAATCCCGCAACGAATGCTGCCAAAAGAGAAACGTCTTCCATCTTAATAACTCCTTCTCAAGGCTCAACCAGTCGATCTGTGAAGCCACTCCAGGTAGGCGGGATGCCCGTTTTCAATGGGTGTTGCCAATATTTCCGGCACATCATAGGGGTGCAACTCCGTGAGGCGTGCCGCCAGTTTTTCGTAGCGCCCTCGGCGGGTCTTGATCATCAAGGTCCACTCGGTATCTTTCTCAAGCTTTCCTTCCCAAACATAAAAGGAGCGCCCCTCAGCCAAAACATGCACGCAAGCGGCCAGCCCCTCCTGAACCAGGGTTTCTGCCAGTTTTTCAGCTGTGGCTGCGTCCGGGGCATTGCTCCAGACGATCAAGGCCTCATCGGCTGTGGTCATGATTCCCTCTCGCTATAAACCCAATTCCTACCAAAAACATTTCAAAACAGCGGTTTAACTTTATCTTCCAGCTGATCCATGGTCCAGTTGCCCACCAGGGAGCGCACCACTTTGCCTTCCCGGTCCAGCAATTTGGAAGTTGGGAGGCCATATACCCCCCCCAAACTCTTCCCCACCTTGCGCATCCGGGCGGGGTTGCCATAGACGATGGGATAGTTGATCCCAAACTTTTTGCTAAATTGGGAGAGCCGTTCCCGATTGGGCTTTTCCATATAGTTCACCCCGATAATGGTAAAACCCTCCTTTTCATAGGCCTCCTGAAACCGAACCAGTTCCGGTATTTCTTCTATACAGGGGTCACACCAGGTGGCCCAAAAATTAACCAGGACCACTTTGCCCAGATAATCACTGATCCGAACCACTTCCCCCGCTACCGTATTCAAGGGCATATCACGCCCCGTAGGCTCCTCTGCCGCGACCCGATTGAACGGGATTGAAACAAAAAAAACAAACAGAACCAAAACCAGCCCCAATTGACGCTTCATAGGGTCAAAACTCCCTTTTGACATGAATGAACTCGCCTGCCTTTCGGCGGATACTATGAACCAGGGCGGGCCTCCTTGCCAAGCGGTTTGCAAACAGGCTCTCCCCAGTGAAAAACCTGAAGGGGCCTGCTTCTCCTGCCAACCGGTGCGACAACGATATCCGCCCAACCTTACGACAACCTGAACGTCTGCCAACGTTTTTTAACAGCCTCCCTTATTTCCGGATCCATGGCCAACACCCGCCCCCAGTTGCGCGCACTCTCTCCCGGAAGCTTGGTGGTCATGTCGAGGGCAAACCGCCCCCCCTCCCGATCCAATATCAGATCCCGCCCTGGATCACTCCGGGTGGAAAAGGCCCAGAGCAGGTCTGCCGATGAAGCCGGATCCAACCCCGCATCCATCACCCAGAGGCGATCCAGGCCAGACCCTGCTGGAAAACGCTGCCATAAAGCGGAAACCACCTCCCGCCCCTGCCCGGCCTGGCTTTTTTCCACCAAAGCCACAGCCATGCCCCCTCCCTGAATGAAATGCACCTCTGCCAGACCTGGAATCTCCTGGCAAGCCAGTTCCAATCCCTTGGCATCCACCCAAGGAGTCACCCGAGGCGGCAACGGCTCCCGTTCCGGACCGATCTTGGTGGTGGCATCCATCCCCATTTTGCCCCCCAAGCCGGGCTGGGGTGAGGCAAAATCGAGATAATCAATGGGGGTGTTGGTCAAAAGTTGAATATCCCGCCCCGGATGGACCTTCTCCACCACAGCAGCCATCACCCCCGCCCAATCCTTGACGTCCTGATCTCCATCCACCACAAAAATCGCCTTGGTGTAAAGAAATTGCCGTAAAAACCCCCAGATGCCTGCCATCACCCGAAAGGCGTGGCCAGGATAGCCCTTATCCAGAGAGACCACCGCCACCCGATAGGAGCACGCCTCCATGGGCAGGTGAAAATCTTTGATTTCGGGAAATTGCCGCCTTAAAAGCGGCGTAAAAACCCGATTCAGCGCCAAAGCCAAAATGGCTGGCTCATCCGGCGGTCGGCCGGTAAAGGTGGAAAGATAGATCGGATCCCGGCGCATGGTAATGGACTGCACCGTGAAAACCGGAAACCGCTCCACCTCATTATAGTAGCCGGTGTGATCCCCAAAGGGGCCCTCATCAGCCAAATCCCCGGGATCCACCACCCCTTCCAAAATGATCTCCGCCCGAGCTGGCACCGGCAACCCCGTGGTCACTCCTTTGGCCGTCTCCACCCGACTCTCCCGCAGAAGCCCGGCAAAGGCATACTCTGATAGTGTCTCGGGTATGGGTGTCACCCCGGCGAGCATTATTCCCGGATCACAACCGATCGCCACCGCCACCGGCATGGGGCCACCGTGCTCCCGCAAATGTTGCGCCCCCCCCCGGTGTTTCAGCCAGCGCATGATGAGGCGATTTTTGCCAATCACCTGCATCCGATAGACCCCCACATTCACCGCTCCACCGCTTGCACCCCGGGTGACCACCAACGGCCAGGTAATCAGAGGCCCCGCATCCCCGGGCCAGCAGGTTTGAATGGGGAGCTTGCCCAGATCCACTTGATCCCCTTTCAGCACCACCTCCTGACAGGGGGGGCGGCTCACGCTTCGGGTGGGCATGTGACGCACCCGACTCATGCGCCCCGCCAACCCCCACGCCTCCCCCAACCCCTTGGGGGGATCGGGCTGCTTGAGCTGGGAGAGCAACTCCCCCAACTCCTCCAGTTGCTCCAAAGAGCGCCCCACCCCGAGCCCCACCCGCTCCTGGGTGCAAAAAAGATTGATCAAAACCGGAATATCGCTCCCCTTGACGTTGGTAAAGAGCACAGCCGGTCCTTTTTTTTCCAACAGCTCCAAGCCGATGGCCGTCATCTCCAGATGGGGATCCACCGGTTCAGTGATGCGGACAAGCTCACCCCGCTCTTCCAAAAACTGGATGAAAGCTCTGAGATCAGGGAATGATTTGGGGGTCGAGTCGGGTCTATTCATGATAAAGGATCGCGGTGGGGCTCATGGGTGGTGGCTCGATGGGGTTGCGGGTCTCTTTTGTAAAATAGTAGCTGCATGATCATACGAGCCTCGTGTACACTGGACCTCGTGTATTGGTTTCGTAACCAGGAGGTGGATCATGCTGAAGAATATCACACTGAGTGCCGAGGCGTCCCTGATCGACCAGGCACGGGAAAAAGCCTCCAATGAAAACAGCTCCTTGAACCATCTTTTTCGGCAGTGGTTGGAAGATTATGTGGATCGGGAGAGAATTGTGAGGGAGTACAAAGAGTTTATGGAGAGTGTGTCCCATGTAAAAACCGGGGGGCCATATACTCGGGATGAGATGAATGAGCGTCGATAGCTATTTTCTGGATACCAACATTCTGGTCTACTCCTTTGATGATCAAGCACCGACCAAACAAAAAAAGAGCCGCCAATTGATGGTTCGCGCTCTGTCTGGTTCCAATGGAATCATCAGCTTTCAGGTCGTTCAGGAATTTCTAAGCTTGGCTACCCGAGAACATGACGCCCCCTTCGGGGGCAATTGGTGCGTGCCTCTGGCTCATGGTGTAGACTTCCAGCCACCATGGAGATCATTGGCCAAAACCGCTTTACGCTCAAACAGATTTTTCAGGACAACTGGGAACCCTTTCTCCTCGCCTTCAAACACTTGGTCACCATCTATGTGGCTTA
>JADFZT010000153.1 GCA_015232395.1 Magnetococcales bacterium
ACATCCACAAACACCACGGCATGGCGTTCCCGATGCCACGTCAGAGCGGTGAGAAAAAAAGCGGCCAGCATCATCGGGAGATGGCCAGGATTCATGCGCTCCAGAGTGAGGCGGGGATCCTGGATCCTGAATACCGCGAGATCCTTTGGGATCGGTATTCCGTGCTCTCTTCCAGAAGCCTCTCCACCACCCAGCGGGCTGATTTTGTGCTCTACCTGCAGGCCAGAGCCGGGGGTCGGCAACCATTCCCGGGCAGGCCTGAGCAGCACTTTTTCGAGCGGGAGGATATCGGTCCCAGCCTCGGGAAAGTGGAGGCGCTGCTGGCCGACGCCAAGCGGCCCTGGAACTATGCCCATGCCATCGCCAAGCGGTTGGCCAAGGTGGACCGGGTGGAGTGGTGTGATGGCCGAGGCATCCACAAGGTTGTCTCCGCCATGCAGAAAGATGCCAACCGCAGAAAGGCGCGGGAGGGGTGATGGATCTTGATCTTCAGCTGTGCGAGCTGCCCGACTCTCTCCAGCAGATGGTGGAGTTGATCGGCTACCCGGCCACCCTGGGGGTGCTGGATCTCTACGGCGGCATCACCCTGCCCGTACTCACCCGAGCCGATGAGGAGCACCCTCTGGCGAAAAAGATCGGGCTGGAAGCGGTGAAGCAGCTGGCAGGCTACTACGGCTCCGAAAGGCCCACCATTCCCAGGGCGGCAAAAGCCATCCGCTGCGCCCGGGATCGGGAGATTCACGAGCTGTACAGTCGGGGCGGCACCACCGTTGAGGAGATCGCCCGAAAATTCGAGCTGACCGGGCGGGCTGTGACGAAGATTTTGGGGAGGCCGCTGGCAGAGCCTTCGAGGCAAATGGCTTTTGATTTTGGGAGTGACTGATGGCGCTTACTGGCAAGCCCGCTCCTCCACGCTATCCACGACCTGCCCGGGACTGGTGCCAGCAGGTGTGGAGCGGGCTTGTCAGTGAATGTCAAAAAGTGGGGTGATGATGGCATAGCCTAGTCCTGCTGTTGATTTGAAAGTGGAAAAATGCCACCTTAAAGTTTTTTATAGATCTCTTTATGGAGGCGTTCATGGTTATTATCATCCCCCAGTACATCAATTTTTCCCATTCCTCCGACCTCTCAATCCCGGAGATCGCCAAGACGCTGACCGCGATGGATCGGATAACCAGAAAGGTGGCCACAGCCAGCACCTTGCTGGAACCGACTTTGGGAGGGGCAACCTGCTCTGTCACGCTTTCACAGCTTCAGTCAGGCAGCCTGCTCACAGACCTGATTTTCAAATTTATGCTGAGTGAAAAGCAGGCCGAACAACTAAAAAGGGATTTCAGTGAAATGCCCACCAAACAGTTTCTTGAGAAACACGGAGTGTTGCTCAAGGTTCTCTTGGGTTTGTGTATTCTGGGGGGCGGATCTGCCGCTTTGAAAGCTGTTTCGCCTGCCGCACCCACCTATCACATCGAACACACCTACAACCATTTTTACGAGACTGGAAAGGGGTTGGGCGTTCCCGAAGAACGTCTCAATCAAGCAGTCAATGTCACGCTGAAGAAAGAAAAACAGGCGGCAGAGGATGCGGTCAGACTGGTAAGCCCTGCCAGGCGCGACCCGAATGGAGCCATAGATTTTGGGTCGTCACTACGCATCCCTCCCGAGGCCTTGTGGGAATTTCCTGAAAAGGTCACATGGGAGCCCACCACTGAGTCAATCGACGGGACAGAGGTTTTGATTCGTGCGACGGATCGGGACAAAACCGATAGCGGGTGGTCGGCCATTGTTCCAGCTTTTTCCGAGAAGCGATTGACGCTGAAAATCGACCCCAGCCTGGACCTGAGTCGCCTTGCCAGCCATGAAAACGTGACCGGCGACATTACAGTAGAGTTCAAAACCAGTGCCAGTGGGCGAAGAAAGCCTGCCGGGTATTTTCTGGCTGATTACCGGGTTGAAAGGGAAAACAAATAGCCCACTACTCCCCCCGCTCCAGTAGGGGTAAACAGCTTTAGAGGGGTTGTGCTCAAAAGCGAACTATAGTTCGCTTTTGCCGCCGACCTGTCAGGCTGTTCCTGAAAAAAACGGAACTCCTTCCTCTTCAATCCTCCCCCCCCATCCCTCTAGGGTCATAGGCACACAGACTATATCTGCCCACTGACTTCTGGAGACATCACCATCATGGACATCAAGCGAGCCATTTCACTCCTAATCATCCACTGTGCCGCCACTCCCAACGGCAAGGATTTTTCCGCCGATACCATCAGATCGTGGCACACCGATCCCCCACCCCGTGGCCGAGGCTGGAGCGATATCGGCTATCACTTTGTCATCCGTCCAGACGGTACGGTTGAGCCGGGACGGTCTCTGGAGCGGGTTGGAGCCCACGCCAAAGGGCATAACAGGCACTCCATCGGTATCTGCATGGTCGGTACGGATCGATTCACCCCAGCCCAGTGGCTTGCTCTGCGGGTGCTTGTGGGAGGGTTGGAGGCGATGCTCGACGATGTGAAGGTAAGGGGACATCGGGATCTGCCAAAAGTGCGCAAGTCGTGCCCTGGCTTTGATGTTTCATCGTGGCTGTCTGGCGGCATGGTGCCGGAGGAACAACATATTCTGGGGGAAAAGTGATGGGGCGCTATTTTCAGGTAGTGCAGTTTGCGATGGCTCTTATGAGCCAGTTGGCGGTGCTGCTGAAGGACCGCAAGATCACCGTGCAGGAGGCGGTGTTTTTGCTTTATTTCGCCGTCCAGCAGGTCGGTATCCAGAAGGTCTCAGTCAAAGTCGGTTTTTTTCGTAGCCTGGCCCGTATTTTTGAGGTCGCTGCCGATGCCATGGAGGATGGCGAGGTCACTCTTGATGAGGGGGTCGATCTGATCCAGCTCGGTGTTGATGAGATCGAGGTGGGTGACGTGGTCCTGCTGGAGCTTGAGGGGTAGGTCATGAGCGGCGACAGCTCACACCACGATCTCCTGATCAGTATCCTGGAGACTCAGGGGAAGGTATTGGAGTCCCAAGGGGAGTTGAAGGGGCGGGTAGATAGTGTGATCAGCCGTCTTGACACAGGCGCTCAAAAGTTCGAGCGGTTTGATTCCCGGATCCGCCTGATGGAGCGACTGTTCGGCGTTGTGACGATCATCGGTGGCGGGTTGGTGATGGGGGTTTGGGAGTGGGTCAAGGCAAAGGTGTCCATCTGATGGCCCACCCCGCCTCCTCCAAGATTTTGGCCCGAAACCTCTACATCCGTGGCAAAAGTTGGTCCTACATTGCCACCGAGACCGGCGTCTCTGAGTCAACCCTTCAGGGCTGGCGCAAGAAGGCCAAAGCTGAAGGGGATGATTGGCTCTCCGAGCGGACATCCAGGCACCTCGCAGGGTCTGGGAGAGACGCCCTGATCCAAACCATTCTTCAGGACTATCTGGAGGCCCACGCCGCCACTCTGACTGACGTCAAAGGGAGCGATATGGATCCGGCTAAAAAGGTGGACGCTTTATCCCGCCTGGCGGACGCCCTCACCAAAACCCTCTCCTCTCTGGAAAAGTCCAGCCCCAAACTCTCCAAGCTCGCTGTAGCGAAAGAGGTGCTGGAAAAGCTGGTCAAGTATATCTCCACCCACCACCCTCAAGCCGCCCCCGTTCTGCTGGAGGCTCTGGAGCCCTTTGGTGAACGGCTGGCCCGAGACTATGGCTAAGACCAGCGCATCGATCTTCAGAAAAGAGCTGGCCCAAATCGCCGAAGAGTTGCGTCGGAGTATCGAGGCGGACGTCTCCGGCTTCGATGCCGACCCCCAGGCGATCCAGCAGCGGGTGGCTCGCTCCAATGGCGACTTTCAGTTTTTCGCCGAGACCTATTTTCCCCACTATCTCACCGGTCCAGCCAGCGTCCTCCATCGGTATCTATTCAAGATCCTGCCTCAGATGGTGGATGAGGAGAGCGGCCAGCGCCACGCCATCGCCGCCCCCCGAGGAGAAGCCAAAAGCACTATCGCCACCCGCATCTTCACCCTTTGGTGTGTGCTGACAGGTCGCAAAAAATATATCCCCATCATCATGGATGCCATGGACCAGGCAGTGGTGATGCTGGACTCCATCAAGGCGGAGTTGGAGGTAAACCCCAGGCTGAAGAGCGACTATCCCGATCAGGTGGGTGAAGGCCGGGTATGGAAGGAAGGTGTCGTCATCACCAAGGGTGACGCCAAGGTGCAGGCCTTCGGCTCCGGCAAGCGCAAGCGTGGCTTCCCGGTCCTCTTTCC
>JADFZT010000154.1 GCA_015232395.1 Magnetococcales bacterium
AGGCTTCCCACCCCTATGCCGAAGAAAATGGCGACCGGGCCTACGATGAAGCCCATGCAGTGGTGACACAAATCAAATCCTGGTTGGAGAGTCAAACAGCTGATGAGATGGACGAAGCGACCTTTGAGGTGGGCATCAAGGTAATCGATGCTGATACCGGCGAGGGGGTGCGCAACGCTTTGGTGGCCATTGAGCCTTTGGGCACGCTGGGGGTGGATTGGCCGGAAGCGGGATGTGATACCGATGAGGAGACCTGCTACGGCACCACCGACAGCGATGGTGCCACCACCGTCAACGCCGACTTTTTTGCCAGCACCGAATATGTCGCCCACATCTATCGGGATGGCT
The DNA here is from genome assembly GCA_015232395.1 of Magnetococcales bacterium. NCBI lineage: Bacteria > Pseudomonadati > Pseudomonadota > Magnetococcia > Magnetococcales > Magnetococcales bacterium. The sequence goes on from JADFZT010000154.1 coordinate 349, forward strand.
ATCGTCGGGGAAGAGCCCGGAACAGCTTTTACTCAGGCATCACCGAGATCTATTCCCCCAACCAGTTCGGCACCATCGAACTCTATGAAGATGAAGCGGGCACCGGGGATCTGGCGGGAGATGTGCGCAGCGGCATAACCGATGAGCTGCTCACGGAGGTCTCCTGTATCGTCTATTCCCAGACCGACATTCAGATCGGCTCTTTCACCACCGGCGTCCTCGGCACCTATTCCCTGACCGATCTGCCCCTGGGGCGACACCGGTTTGTGTGTGAAAAGGATGGATACCAGACCCAGAGCCAATATGCGGCGGTGATTCAGGATGTGGAAACCGAGGTCAACCTGAGCTTGATTCCGGAAGGTGGGGATGAAAACAGCGCCATCATGCGTTTGACCTGGGATGCGGATCCGTCGGATCTGGATTCCCATCTGATCAAATATGATGCGGATGGCGAAGAGGTGTATCACATCTACTATGCCGACAAGACCTCGGGGGATGACAGCCTGGATCTGGATGACACCACCTCCTATGGCCCGGAGACGGTGACGGTCTTTGATGTGGATCCGGATGCGACTTATGTCTATGCCATCTATCACTATTCCGGAGATGGCACGCTGACTACCACGTCGGAAGCGATGGTGCAGGTCAATCTGGGAGGCGGCCTCTATCAATACAACGTGCCCAGTGACGGCACGAGTGGCCGCTGGTGGAAGGTGCTGGAGCTGGTGGACGGCTATATCCTGCCCTGCAACGACGACTGCATCCTGGATAGCGAACCCACCCCCACCACCTCCAAGCACTCCTCCAACCCCCAGTGGTTGCAGGATATGCAGCGGGATCTGATCGCCAAAGAGGATCTGGATTGAGTCGGAAAGATTGATTTACCAGCGCGACCCGGTCGGTGGGATGGGGACGTCTTTGTCCCTCTGACCGGTTGTGCTGGCAGGCATTCGATGGACACGCATCAAAAAGCCCGCTCAACCCTCCCCTGATTCAGCAGGGCATGAAGATGTTGCAACTGGCTGGAATTCAGGAAATTATTTATCTTTCTCCTAAAATCTCCTACAATCTCCCCTAACCGCTTAGGGGAGATCATGATCCAACAAAGATTCGACAGACGCCTGACCCTTCCACCGGAAAAGGCACAGGAAATCCTGACACTCATTGGGGAAATCGATGAGTGCAAAGGGTATTGGCGAGCCTTTACACAACTCTCTCCCCAGTTTCTCAACCAGCTCAAAAAAACAGTCATTGTCAGTTCCAGCGGGGCTTCCACGCGGATTGAGGGGAGCCATCTCTCTGATGATGAGGTTGAGGAACTACTGAAAACAGCCAATATCCGCCGGTTGGTCACCCGGGATGAGCAGGAGGTAGCTGGCTATTTGGAACTCATTCAGGAGGTGTTTACGGCCTGGGAGGGGATCCGATTTTCAGAAAACACCATCAAACATTTTCACCAAATATTGCTGGCCTACAGTGACAAGGATGACAGGCACAAAGGGGTTTATAAATTCGGCTCAAACCGTGTGGAGGCTTTGGATGAGGATGGGAAGGTGATCGGTATTGTTTTTGATCCGACCCCACCCCATTTGGTCCCAAAGGAGATGCAGGAATTGGTCGAATGGACCGACACGGCCTTGATCGACAAGCGCTTCCATCCACTTTTGACGATTGCCAACTTTATTTTTGAATTTTTGGCCATCCATCCATTTCAGGATGGCAATGGCCGCTGCAGCCGCATTTTGACCAACCTGCTGCTTCTACAAAATGGCTACAGCTTTGTTCCCTATGTTTCCCATGAAAAAATCATTGAGGAGAACAAAACAGAATACTATTTGGCCCTGAAGAAGAGTACCAGCAGCTGGAAAACCGAACAGGAAGATATCTCCCCCTGGATTCTGTTTTTCTTCAAAGCTCTCCGATCTCAAGGTCTGAAAGCCAGGGAATTGACCCTGAAAGAAGACCCCGGCCTGTTCCTCTCCGCCAACCAGGAGGCTGTTTGGAAATTGTTTCAGGAGGAAAAAGAGTTGAGCCGCAAAGCCATCAGCGAAAAGAGCGGAATTGGTCTGAAAACAGTCGAAAAAATCACCAAAAAACTGGTGGAGATGAAAAAAATCCAGAAACTGGGAGCCGGTCGCGGAACGCGATACCGGCTTGTGAGTTAATCAGACACCATAGACTTGGTGACGACAGCACAAGGGAAACAGAAAAAAACAGACCCAGATCCAAGGAAACAGAGCAACCATATCAACATATCATTATTTCAAATGCTGCGTGTTGCCCGAGCCTCGGTTCACTCCTGGGAAAAAAGGACGTTTGTGCTCCTTAAAGCCCCCTGGGGATCATCGATGAATCCCAGGGAATTTGTTGCCGGGAAAGAGGAACCACTCCATTTGGCCCGGGTCCAAAGAGGCCTGAGGAGAACAGTTTCCTGGTGATGGTGGAGGATCCGGTGGTGCTGGAATATGATGCCAGAGCCATTCCCATCCTGGGGGCTCCCCATCCCCTTGAAAACAGTATCGGGTGGATTTAAAAAATGTTTTTTTACACGCCTCGGGTGTAGGATAAAATTTACAAATGCTGGTACGTGTAAAACACCATTGAGAAGACACCCCCCAATCCACGCATAAGGTCTGGTGCTAAAATGGGATTTTTTGAACGTTGGTTAACCCTCTGGGTAGGACTCTGCATCGTCACGGGGATTGGTCTTGGCCATGTCGCCCCGGGTCCATTTCAGGCGGTGGGAAAAATGGAAATCGCCCAGGTCAATCTGCCGGTGGCCTTTCTCATCTGGCTGATGATCATTCCCATGCTGCTGAAAATCGACTTTCGCGCCCTCCACCGGGTACGGGAGCACTGGAAAGGGGTCGGGGTCACCCTGTTTATCAACTGGGGGGTCAAGCCCTTCTCCATGGCGGCCCTGGGCTGGCTCTTTATCAGCCACCTGTTCAGGCCCTGGCTGCCTGCCGATCAGATCGACTCCTATATCGCCGGCTTGATCATCCTGGCAGCCGCTCCCTGCACCGCCATGGTCTTCGTTTGGAGCCATCTCACCGATGGCGAGCCCCACTTTACCCTGAGCCAAGTCGCTCTGAACGACCTGATCATGATTTTCGCCTTTGCGCCCATCGTGGGGCTGCTCCTGGGACTCTCTGCTATTACCGTTCCTTGGGAAACGCTGTTTTTGTCGGTGGGATTGTTCATCGTCGTGCCGGTGATTGTGGCCCAGATATGGCGGCTTAAAATTTTGGCCGGCGGCGGTCAGGAAGCCCTGGATGCCATCCTGAAAATCCTCCAGCCACTCTCTTTGACGGCCCTACTCGCCACCTTGGTGCTGCTGTTCGGGTTCCAGGGGGAACAGATCCTGGCACAGCCCCTGGTGATCCTGTTACTGGCGGTCCCCATTCTGATCCAGGTCTATTTCAACTCGGGATTGGCCTATCTGCTCAATCGAAAGCTGGGAGAGGCCCACTGTGTTGCCGCCCCTTCCGCACTGATTGGCGCCAGCAATTTTTTTGAACTGGCTGTGGCCACCGCTATCGGGCTGTTCGGCTTTAAGTCTGGCGCCGCCCTGGCCACGGTGGTGGGTGTCCTGGTGGAGGTGCCGGTGATGTTGTCGGTGGTGCATATTACCCTGGCCACCCGAAAATGGTATGAACGAGGAGCCAATATCGCTGTCAAAAGCTGACACACAGCCAAAAAAACATCCCATCAAACAGCCTCCCGAACCGACGAAGACTTCGTCTGCTGTATCTGGGTCATGGTGACTGCATTGGGTCAATTGGGGATTAAACCTAAATCCGGCAGTTGGGCGTACGTACATGCCCCAGCCTCTTGATCCACCAAGCAAATCGGGAGAAAGTCT
>JADFZT010000155.1 GCA_015232395.1 Magnetococcales bacterium
GTCAGGGAATCCGGTTCGCTTTCGGCGGCAGGTTCATCCGGGGCGGCGTCCTGCGCCTCTTCGGAGGCTTCCTCCGACTGTTGATCCGCCGGAGGTTCCTGGCCGATGGCCCGGTAGCCTGCGTCGCTGATGACCAGGGTCTGGAAAGGCGGTTGCAATCCGATGTCCTGGATCAACCCCTTGTCCATGAGCGCCTTGATCACCTTGGCGGCGGCTCCGCCCCGGATTCTCTCCGGCAGGGGTTGGATCGCCCCGTCCGGGCGGGTGGCGGCGGTTTCGAGGATGGTTTGCTGGGTCTGGGTGAGGTTGTTCATCTGCGTTCTCCTGTTCGGGTTGTTCGGGTTTCAGTCCAGTTCCACCACCCGGTTGACCTCCGGGTCGGTGGCGTCCAGCCAATGAATGCGGTCGCTTTCCCATTCGATGCCGTTGTCGCGGTCGTCCCGCGCGTTATCCCAGGAGGCCAACTCCAGGGCCTTGGCCCGAGCTTCCTCCTCGGTCTCGGCTTCAATGTCCATTTGAGCCTTGATGGTGATCTGGCGGGTTAACGTGATGAAAAATTTTGCCATTTTTGTTCTCCATTCCTGCGTTGATCTTGGAGGCCATATAGCCATCGCTCGGCACCTCATATCCAGCATATAATCGACAAAAAAGATAATATTTTCATGCTTCCAAGTCAGTCCGAATGGGCGCGGCAAAAGGGTTTCTCGCGCCAATACGTCAGCAAGCTGGTGAAGAAGGGCGTGGTGCGTCTGGTGGATGGGAAGGTGGACCCTACCCAGGCCGACGCCGCCCTGGAAGCAGTGCGGGAACCGGCGCGTCCGGAGCGACGCCCCCCTGCGCCTCAACCGATCGCCAAACCCGCGCCGCCTCCCATGACGGTCCCGGATGCGGGCCAGGGTTTGGATCTGCCCGGCGGCGGTCCCGGCAATCTTGCCACCATGCTGCTCAAGGCCCGCATCAAGAGCGAAGTGAAAAAGGCCAGCCTGCTGGAAATCAAGGAGCGGATCGAAGCGGGAAAATATGTGGACGTGGACGAGGTAAAGGTGGCCAGCTTCAACCGGGCGCGGATCACCCGGAACCAATTGATGAAACTGCCCAGCCGGGTGGCGGCTCTGGTGGCGGCGGAGAGCGACGTCAACACGGTGAGCGATATCCTGACCCGGGAGATCCATGTCGTCCTGGAGGGACTTTCCGGAACGGTGGTGAAATCATGAGCGTGGCCCTGATGCCGTCCGCCGCTGATGTTTATGACGAGGCGTTCCGCCAAGGTCTCCGGCCCGATCCGCTGCTGACCGTTTCGGAATGGGCGGACAAACACCGGATGCTCTCCAGCGTTGCCTCCAGCGAGCCCGGTCCCTGGCGCACCAGCCGGACACCGTATCTGAAAGAGGTGATGGACTGCCTGTCGCCATCTTCGCCGATTGAACGGGTGGTGGCGATGTTCGCGTCGCAAACCGGAAAAACCGAAGCGGGCCTCAACTGGATCGGCCATGTGATCCACCACGTTCCAGGTCCCATGTTGATGGTGCAGCCGACGGTGGAGATGGCCAAACGCTACTCCAAGCAGCGAATCGCCCCCCTGATTGAGGCAAGCCAGGTTTTGCGGGAACTGGTCAAGCCGGCTCGTTCCCGGGATTCGGGCAACACGGTCCTGACCAAGGAGTTTCCAGGCGGCGCCCTGATGATGACCGGGGCCAATTCGGCGGTGGGGCTCAGTTCCACCCCGGTGCGGTTTCTGTTTCTGGATGAGGTGGACCGGTTTTCGGCGGATGTCGATCAGGAAGGTGATCCCATCGGATTGGCCATACAGCGGGCGGCGACTTTTTACAATCGCAAGATCCTGCTGACCAGCACCCCCACCATCAAGGGGTTCAGCCGCATCGAAGCGGCTTACCTGGAAAGTGATCAACGTAAATACTGGGTTCCATGCCCTGAGTGCGGGGAGTTCCAGATTCTGGAATGGCGACAGGTGCGTTGGCCCAAGGGAGAGCGCGAGAAGGCATTTTATCTCTGCATCCACTGCGGAACCGAACTTCAGGATCATAAAAAAGGGTGGATGCTGGAGAACGGCAAATGGATCGCCGAAGCCCAGAGCGACGGCAAAACCGCCGGGTTTCATCTTTCCGGCCTGTATTCCCCCCATGGCTGGACCTCATGGGGAGAAATCGCCGTCGAGCATGGGCAGGTCTATAAAGATCCGCCCCGGCTGAAAGTCTGGTGCAATACCAAGCTGGCGGAAAGCTGGGAGGAAGACGCCGACCGAATCGATGGCGAAGGGTTGATGGAGCGCCGTGAGGATTGGGGCCATCTGCTTCCCGCCGGTGTGGCCATCCTCGATGCAGGCGTGGATGTTCAGGACGATCGTATTGAAGTGGAGGTGGTCGGTTGGGGAAAGGACGAAGAGTCCTGGTCCATCGACTACCGGGTGCTGTGGGGCGATCCATCCTCTCCGGCGGTTTGGAAGGATCTGGATGATTTTCTCTCCCGGACATTTCCCCATAGCCGGGAGGTTTCGGACCTGAGCATTCGCGCCGTGGCGGTGGATACCGGTGGGCATCACACATTGAAAGCCTACGCCTTCTGCCGCGCTCGCCAGGGTCGGCGGGTCTGGGCCATCAAAGGGCGTGGCGGTATGGGCGTACCCATCTGGCCACGCCGTCCCTCCCGGAACAACAAGGGCAAAGTACCGCTCTTCATTGTCGGCGTGGATGCCTGCAAAGAGGCGGTTTACGCCCGCTTGCAGTTGGAAGAGGCAGGACCAGGTTATTGCCATTTCCCGATGAATCGGGATGCGGAGTTTTTCAAACAGCTCACCGCCGAGTCGGTCGTTACCCGATACCACAAGGGCCGACCCATCCGGGAATGGAAAAAGAAGGACAAGGATCGTAACGAGGCTCTGGATTGCCGCGTTTACGCGATGGCTGCCCTGCAGGGGCTGATCAGCATGGGGTTGCGTTTGAACCGTGAGGCCCATCGGATTTCCCTGGCGCCGATGAAAGTCAACTCCTCTGATGCGCGCAGGCCGACGCCAATGAAGCCGAAGGCCCAACGGCGCGTCATTCCTTCAACCTGGATCTGATCATGGCGACCCTCTCTGAATTGACTATCCGCCGGGACCGGCTTCTGGAACGGCTGGAGTCCCTCCAAAAGCGGGTGACCCATGGGGACAAAACGGTCGAATACGATCTGACCCAGGTGCGCAACGCTCTGGATCTTCTGGACAGGGAGATCTCCCGGACGGGAGAACGGCGCATTGCCCGTCATGTCCGTGTTCGCAGCCAAAAAGATCTCTGACATGGGCTTGCTACAAAAAGCAGTCAATATCGGCTGGAAAGGACTCCACCGATTGCGCCGAACCATGCCTTCGCGTCGGGCTGGCGGTTACGAGGGTGCAGCCACGGGGCGACGACTCGGCAACTGGACTCCTGGCAACGACGGGGCCAACGCGCTGCTGTTCCGGGATGCCACCCTCATGCGCTCCCGGTCACGTGACCTGGTCCGCCGCAACGCCTGGGCATCCAACGCCGTGGACTCTCTGGTGGCCAATCTGGTGGGGACCGGCATCAAACCCCAGTCCACCCATTCAAACCCAGAGACAAAAGAAAAAATTCAGGCCCTGTGGCAGGAGTGGACCAAGGAAGCGGACGCCCATGGCCTGTGCGGTTTCTATGGCCTCCAGGCCCTGATCGCCCGGGCCATGATCGAGGGCGGCGAGGTGATTGTCCGGTTGCGCAACCGGGAGGAACGTGACGGTTTGATCGTGCCCCTCCAGCTTCAGGTTCTGGAGGCGGAACACCTGCCGGCGGATTTGAACCAGGATCTGGTAGGCGGCAACCGGATCAGGGCTGGTATCGAATTCGACCGTATTGGCCGTCGCCGCGCTTATCACCTCTTCCGGGAGCACCCGGGCGAAAAGCCCATGCTGTTCAAGCCTGAGTTTCTGGCGGGTGGGCACATTTGAGCCTATCGAAAAATCAAATCCTAAAGAAAACGACATGTTACGGTAC
>JADFZT010000156.1 GCA_015232395.1 Magnetococcales bacterium
CCAGCGGATATGGTTCCAATGGTCCCAGCGGATATGGTTCCAATGGTCCCAGCGGATATGGTTCCAATGGTCCCAGCGGATATGGTTCCAATGGTCCCAGCGGATATGGTTCCAATGGTCCCAGCGGATATGGTTCCAATGGTCCCAGCAGATATGGATACAACGGTCCCAGCGGATATGGATACAACGGCCCCAACAGCCCGGGATACCCCTCCTATGGCCCTGGCAGCTATGGTTCGCCCACCCCCGTGAACACCTCCTCCTCTTCTATACCCGACGCCTAAATCAACAAACCTGCTGGGGTTCGAAAGATCCCCGGCAGGTCTCAAAAAAATCCCTCCTCCGCCTGATTCCTGAGCATTTAATATGAGAAAAATCAAAAAAAGAAATGCTTTGCTGTTTTTAAATCCCTATCTACTACCGAATCAACTGTCACACAACGCCCATGGTAACCAAGCAAGCTCCTCTGAGTCCGCTTCAGAGGATTCGGTATAAACAACTATTACCATCCAACAGCTCAAACCATCCTGACTTGGAGAGTATCCGAGCTATGGAAATACCGATAGCGCCACAATGACTCAATCCTAAAAAAAAGCAGGGATCGCGCTTCTTTGATAGTAGACATTCCTTGGGACCCAACTGGCGATCCCTGCTCTTTTTGCGGTAACGGACGGGTGGTGCGGGCCGGTTACCGGCGGTGGGGATGCTCGTGGACCACATGGAGGACATGATCCCGATCCAGGCGAACGCCCTGGCAGCCGCTGAGAGATGTCAAAGCACAGATCAATAGCAAAACAATCCCCCAATTGGTGAGGGTACGGGCGGGCAGGGTCTTGGTCATTTCCTTCTCCTTCAGTCATAGGTGCCGTTATGGGAACCTATGAAAAGGAGTGGGGGTTTTTTTTCTGACACCATCCTGACAAGCAAAAATCCCACCCTCCCCTGCCAGGAAACAAGCCACCTTCCCCCAGCCCCTCCTCCCTTGGCCTTCTCCTGCTACCCCTGGGTCATGCGGAGCATCTCCTCACGTAACGCGTTGTGGCCGACCCAATGGGAGACCGTCTGGCGCTTGTAACGTTTGTCCTCCAACTGACAGGCCGCCCCATAAAAAAATGCGATTTCAGACAGGGAATAGTTTTGAATCACCTCCCAAGGGTGACCGTTGGCAATCAAGGTTTGAATCACTTCTCCTAGCGGGATGGGGATCCATGGACCATGCGGTTGATCTCGCCGGCCATGGACTGCAACTTTTTTTCGAGCATCTCCTGGCTTTTGATATTGATCTCCACACACGCCTTGAACAACTCCACCGCCACCACCGGGGGCAGGCGTTCCACATCCTCTTCATTTAAGCCCGAAAGAGTGGCCAGTACCCCCGGGGCTCGCTCCCGAATGGTGGCGGCAATGGCGGGAATACGCCACATGTTGGACTTGATGCCCTGGGGTGGCTCATCCCCCAAAATGCCAGTTTCGGCAGCCATGGCAGCGATCTCCTTGACCACAAAAGCAAACTGGGCCAACCCCAAAGGGCGGAGAATCAACGTGGTGTGGCCAATCTTGAATTTGGACTGCTGATTAAACAGCAACTCCCAATCATCTTCCTGTAGTTGAATCGATTTTCCAGACATGACAAATCTCCGATAACGGGATTGATTTGGTGGAATAGACTTTGATATTTACGGATATTTTCGGGAGTGGCCGGGAGAAGGGGGACCGGCCACTCCCACGGGATCCGGGGGTCAAATTCCTTTTGAGCCACCGTCGATCCCGCATCCTGTTTGTGGACATTTTCAGGCGGATCTGCTGATACCGCCCTCTTTTCCCGAATCAGGCCGCCAGGGTCTCCTTGAAATATTGGCTCACCCCCTCACCGCTCTGATTGGTATCTTTCAGGAGGATGCCGGACAGCGTTAAACTGGCGAATCCATCCGTCACCAGAGGGTGGCCGGAGGTGGGACCAAACCGCACCCGATGCAGATCCACCACCCGGGGGCGGTCGTCCTGGGCTTCGTTGAGGCCATCAAACACCATGGTCAGCTCGGTGCCGGAGTTGATGAGCGCCTGCACCACCTCTTCGGAGCCATAGCTGTAATCCACATCGATGGTGCGGCCCTCCTCCATGGCGCTCGTCTCCGGAATGAACAACCCAGCCCCGGTCAACTCAAAATCACTCCCCTCCACACGAATGATCGTGCCCATATCCTGCCATTGGGCGCTGCCGTCGGTGATGGTGGTGCCACTGACCGGCCAGGTGGGCTCGCTGCCGCCGGAGGTGCCGGAGGTTGTGCACTTGTAGTAATGCTGGTTGGGGGTGGTGGGAATCACATAATCCCCAGCCACATAGGCTGTTGAAGAGAGCCAGTCTGGAGCGGTCTCCCCATCGGAACTGGTCACCGTCACCCCAGCAGGTTGGATATGACTCAAACGCACCAATCCGCCCAGCCAGGCCGTGACCGATTCGTTGGCAACGGCCCCGGAGGTGGTTTGGCTGCTGGCTCCAAACACCGCCATGGCCAGATTTTCCGGGCTCAACTCCGTGATGGTCATGGCCACCGCCACCTTTTCGATACGACGCAGGGAATCCACCACCCCCCCCGCCGAATTTTGCCAGTCATGCAGCTCTTTGACCTTTTGGGAAACAGCCATTTCCAGCTGGGTGCAGTGACCCAGCTTGCGCATTTTACCACCACCAAATGGGGCCGCATAAACCGCCCCGCTGCCGATATATGAATAGACACTCATCTCTTGATCTCCTGATTTATCAAACCCAGCCAAAACCCAACCTCAAGGTTACCCCCGGTGGGTGATGCGGGTGGTGAAGGCCAGGAAAAAATGGCCATGATTATCCTGGTAGCGGGCAGCGGGAGAGGAAACCTTGATCAGTGGGGTCAGGCCAGTGGTGGGCTTCCATCCCTGCAAGGCGTTGGTGATGGCCATGAGCAGAGGCCCCGCTTCTTTGCGCACCGCTAATCCGTCAGCACTCTCCCGATGGCTCTGAACCGACAGGATGATCAGCCAGCGCTGTACCACGAGCTGATCTTCTCCAGCGCGATGACTCCCATCTTCAGAAGCCTCATCCCCGTCATGGAGCACATGCACAATCGGCATGGCCCGACTCCCTTTGAACACCTCCTCAGCGCTACCGGCTCCCTGGACAACCCGCAAGTCGGTTACCTGATCTTTCAACCGCTCGATGATAAGCGTCTCAGCGGCAAAATAGTTTTCCATGGTATTTCTCCTCTCCTTTCGGGCTGGTGGTAAAAAGCCCCTCTTTGGGTGATGTCCGGAAAGCGCCGGATGGTTGGGCGGGGGTGGTTTCCCGAGGTGCCGGGCTGGCTCCTGATTGGATATTTCCCAGCCCAGCCCCCTTCAAATCCACCGGCACGTAGATCGCCTCGACATCCAGCTTTTCCATCTCTTCATCCGACAACCAGAAGCCTCCCCTTTCGGAAACCATCCGGAGATCTCCCTCATCGGGTCGTTTGATCCCTATGGCGTACATGGCAACTCCAATCCATAAAGCCCAAAATCAATTCCCTGGGCGTTGGCAATGGAGAGAGCATCTACCAAACAGAAGGAGCGCATTAAGATGAAACATTTCAGCAGTAAATTCGGGGTGAAGAGATCCCTGGAAAAGGGGTGTTATCATCAAGCAACAAGCGGTAAAATCAGGAAAAAAGCAGCTAGTTTGGGAGGGCAAAGGCAGGCGTGAAGAGGATGAACGGCAATCACCTGAGGCAAAAAAGGAAACTTGCCACCGAATCATCCGGATTTTTTTCTGTAAGCCCAGGCATCCAGCTCATTTTCATCTATTTCACCTTTTCAACCGAATAGTCAGCCCAGGCAAAACAGGTCTGAGTCTCCCGCAAAAAGTCGCTCTTTTGGAAACGTGATGCCGTGCCTGGATCCTGGATTTATGGTATGATTTTTCA
>JADFZT010000157.1 GCA_015232395.1 Magnetococcales bacterium
AACAGGGAGTCAACCCATTGATCGCCATTCAAATCGCTTTGGCTGGCAAAATCAAATAGGGGGAGAGCAGTTACCTTATATACTAAAAGCCCGTATGCCCGGTCCATCCCCACGGGTGTGGGGAACACGCTTTAGTAACAGAAGAAATGGTGAGTAGTGCCGGTCCATCCCCACGGGTGTGGGGAACACGGACGCTGACAGAGTCAGCGTGTATGAAACAGCGGTCCATCCCCACGGGTGTGGGGAACACTATGTTCCAGAGCCGTTAGGGATAGGAGGTAAACGGTCCATCCCCACGGGTGTGGGGAACACAGTCCAGCAGCAAATAGTTTATTTATCGTGAGCGGTCCATCCCCACGGGTGTGGGGAACACCATATCTTTGTTTGATCTGCCAGCAGCAAATTCGGTCCATCCCCACGGGTGTGGGGAACACGGGAGTGGGTTCTGGACAGAGCCTACGAGGTTCGGTCCATCCCCACGGGTGTGGGGAACACTACAGCTCTACCCCCAGATCGTCCCGGCGTTTCGGTCCATCCCCACGGGTGTGGGGAACACGAATTTTTGGTGCCGCAAAACTCTTTAACGAACGGTCCATCCCCACGGGTGTGGGGAACACTACATAAGTGTCTGGCATTCAGCTTGAGTGGCAGGTCCATCCCCACGGGTGTGGGGAACACCTTTCCGCGCTCCATCTTCTGCTTTCCAGGGTCGGTCCATCCCCACGGGTGTGGGGAACACGCGTTAGTTATAGATTGGCTACTAGAAGTTCCAGGTCCATCCCCACGGGTGTGGGGAACACGCTTCAGCAACGTTGTCCATTTTGAACAGAGCCGGTCCATCCCCACGGGTGTGGGGAACACGTACGTCGAACAGCTCCACCGAGGCAACCACGCGGTCCATCCCCACGGGTGTGGGGAACACCCGTTTACCTCCACTTTTAACCCCTCACCCGGCGGTCCATCCCCACGGGTGTGGGGAACACGGTGCGCGACTCTTCGACAGGCACCGCCGCGTCGGTCCATCCCCACGGGTGTGGGGAACACTGGATTGGGTTTTATCCCAAAGCGCCACAAGCCGGTCCATCCCCACGGGTGTGGGGAACACGACATGCAAAAAAAATCAATTTACGTTCACGGCGGTCCATCCCCACGGGTGTGGGGAACACGCTTCGGTTAAATTCGCCGATGCGGTTCTCAACGGTCCATCCCCACGGGTGTGGGGAACACCATCTTACGATACATGGTTAGAACTGGGCCGTCGGTCCATCCCCACGGGTGTGGGGAACACTCTGGAATACCGGTGCCCCACCAGCGCAAGGCCGGTCCATCCCCACGGGTGTGGGGAACACGTCAATAACAAAACAAACGAGGAGGGACACGACGGTCCATCCCCACGGGTGTGGGGAACACACGCAGACGGCACCATGACCACCACCGGCGACCGGTCCATCCCCACGGGTGTGGGGAACACACCTCCAAAACCCGCGCCAAGCTCCGCCGCCGCGGTCCATCCCCACGGGTGTGGGGAACACCGGGTAATCGTGCCGTAGCTGAGGCACGTTATCGGTCCATCCCCACAGGTGTGGGGAACACATCACAGATGTAGTAGTGACAGGCTAGAAGAACGGTCCATCCCCACGGGTGTGGGGAACACCGATTTCCCTTTTACCACTGGGATGTCCTGGACGGTCCATCCCCACGGGTGTGGGGAACACAGTAACCGGGATGCGCCACCACGGGGCGGTGCCGGTCCATCCCCACGGGTGTGGGGAACACGTCTTCCACCAGCTGCCCCATGATCTCGCCCCTGGTCCATCCCCACGGGTGTGGGGAACGCGGAAGAGCTAACGTATCGGCAGATGATCTTTTCGGTCCATCCCCACGGGTGTGGGGAACACATCTTTTGGGCAGGGGCATTCCGTCAACAAACCGGTCCATCCCCACGGGTGTGGGGAACACGGCGGAGCATCGGTAGGGCTTTAGCTCTAGCCCGGTCCATCCCCACGGGTGTGGGGAACACTGGCCACCATAATATCGATGCTGCTCCGGTCGGGGTCCATCCCCACGGGTGTGGGGAACACGGCGACAGAGTTTTGCACGCGTACAACACCTCCGGTCCATCCCCACGGGTGTGGGGAACACTCCCTCACCTTCAGCCGGGCATAGATCGCCTCCGGTCCATCCCCACGGGTGTGGGGAACACCTCTAATGGCAACAAGGGCGATTTCAAGCGACCGGTCCATCCCCACGGGTGTGGGGAACACCCGCCACCTAACGTGGATAATCCCCCGCACCCCGGTCCATCCCCACGGGTGTGGGGAACACTAGACAACCTTGAGCGCTTCAGTCACGGTAACCGGTCCATCCCCACGGGTGTGGGGAACACTTTTCATGAAGCGCTGACGCCAGGTTTTCCAGCGGTCCATCCCCACGGGTGTGGGGAACACAGCCCCACCTCGGTGCCACCAATCTGGGCCCCCGGTCCATCCCCACGGGTGTGGGGAACACTCCTGAACCCCCGCCAACCGCGTCCACTGCATCGGTCCATCCCCACGGGTGTGGGGAACACCTGTCACCTGGACTTGTGTTGCCAAAATCGACCGGTCCATCCCCACGGGTGTGGGGAACACGAGGGAGGGGACGCAACGGAACCCCTAACCGTCGGTCCATCCCCACGGGTGTGGGGAACACCTTTTAAGAGGTTTCAGAGTGTTCGTGATGCCCGGTCCATCCCCACGGGTGTGGGGAACACTTTTTTTTTTACCCCCATTGTTCGGCCGGTCCATCCCCACGGGTGTGGGGAACACGCGTGGTGGTGAGCCTATCGGTTTTGAACTTCCGGTCCATCCCCACGGGTGTGGGGAACACGCGAGCGCATCACCGTAACGGGCAACACGTTCCGGTCCATCCCCACGGGTGTGGGGAACACGAGGAAGAGCAGCCGTTCGGCGTCGAGGCGGGCGGTCCATCCCCACGGGTGTGGGGAACACAGCATCGTCGGTTGCGCCATCACCAACCGCACCGGTCCATCCCCACGGGTGTGGGGAACACCCTGCAAGCCTCTGAGCGTCCATGCCAGAACGCGGTCCATCCCCACGGGTGTGGGGAACACCCGATAATCCCCCCGTTCTCCAAAACCGCGATCGGTCCATCCCCACGGGTGTGGGGAACACTGTTGTTGACATTATCAGGCTTCAGCCTTACGCGGTCCATCCCCACGGGTGTGGGGAACACATTGCGACAACCGCCCAGGTTCAGCTTGTCAGCGGTCCATCCCCACGGGTGTGGGGAACACTGGATCCGGGCATAGCGCTTGTCGGAACTCACCGGTCCATCCCCACGGGTGTGGGGAACACCAGGTGGTGGAGGTAGGAGTTCATTGGTATGCCGGTCCATCCCCACGGGTGTGGGGAACACTGGTCGCGCAGCTCTTTGGGCCACCCGTTGACCGGTCCATCCCCACGGGTGTGGGGAACACTGGCTAACCCAGTGGAATTTCCCCAAAGCTACGGGTCCATCCCCACGGGTGTGGGGAACACTACCGACGCCACATAAACTCCTGATTGGCGATCGGTCCATCCCCACGGGTGTGGGGAACACGATAAGCGGTATCCAACCGTTTATTGACGCGGCGGTCCATCCCCACGGGTGTGGGGAACACGCTTCGGTTAAATTCGCCGATGCGGTTCTCAACGGTCCATCCCCA
>JADFZT010000158.1 GCA_015232395.1 Magnetococcales bacterium
CAACAGGGAGTCAACCCATTGATCGCCATTCAAATCGCTTTGGCTGGCAAAATCAAATAGGGGGAGAGCAGTTACTCATATTCAAAACAACGCCGCAAACGGGAAGTTTAATTTTGGGACTCTTCGGAAAATTCGCACCGGCCTTGGCAATAAACTCAAATGGCCAATACTGTCTGGCATGTCAGCGGAAGAAATTCCCGAGCAATACAGAGTTTATGGCGCTCTAACTGAAGACATCAACAACATCGCCTTAAGCATCTCTCCGGAAGCGGCCCATGCGCTGCGTCGACACGATCAGTTCGTTGCCGCCTTCAGCAAGGTCCGCCAGCCCATCCTGGACAAGATCATCAAGCAGGAAACCGGGTTGCAGGCCTACAACCTGGCCGTGACCGGAGATCGGGAAGGTGGTCGGCGTTTATGGCGATTGCGGAAAAGCTTCAACCCCCAGGAATGGGATATCGTGGCCGGTTCCACCCTCTACCACATGGGCCTTGGTCGGCCATCCCACCAGGATATCCTGGGCACTCGCTTTTCCCACGCGAAGTTTTTGACGGAATGGTCGAGGCTTTCACCGCAAGCCAAGGGGGCGCTATTCAGCGGCAACCGATATGCCAGCATTCGGCCCGAGCTTGATCGGCTGGCGCGGGTGAGTGCAGCCCTGAAGGATGTGGATGAGGCGGTCAACTGGTCGAATACGGCACAGCAGCAGGCCTTCATGGGCCTGATCCAGCGGGCTGGGGCCTGGGCGGCCTATGGGGGCGTTGTCGGTGGGGCTGGTGCGATGTTCGGCATGGTCGAGGCTGCAAGCGCCCTGTTGACTCCCTATGCAATGGCCAAGCTCTGGACCAACCCGAAGTTCATCAAGTGGCTGGCCCGTAGTTCACAGGCCGGGCTGAATGTAGAGAAGAAAAACATGAAGCGGTTCCTGGCCGGTCAAGTGGGTCGCTTGACCACCCTGACCCAGGATGAACAGGAGATCCGTGAAGAGGTGAAAACCTTGACGGAATTTCTGAAGAAGGGGATATAATCCCGGTGGCGTTGTTCTGAGGGGGGGCTACCCCCTTTAGCCCCTCCCTTTACCCGTATCCCCAATTTTATGTGGAAACAGGAGGTTAAGCCGGAAAATAGTGGATTTACCTGCACCCCCCCCCTTGGCCCTTCCTCTTGGTCCCACCTATCCCGTCAAGCCGCATGGTGACGGGGAAACCATTGGTCCCTCCTCCTGGCCCTTCCTGCCTGCCGACACCCCACAGGCCATCCCATAGGCCGACAGACCCAAGTCCAGTTTTTCAAATGGTTTCCGGGAGGGATCGCCAGACCATTTCCCTTGGCTGATGACTTTGGCAATATGCTCTCCTGACCACATAAACAGCAGTCCGGAGAGTTGAGCCACATGAACCGATCTGATCTTATTGCCGCGATTGCCAACCGGCACAACCTATCCATCACAGAAGCCACAGGAGTGGTTTCCACCATATTCGATGCTGTAGCGGATACCCTGTCCGGAGGTGGCCGGGTGGAACTGCGGGGGTTTGGTTCCTTCAGTACCAAGACCCATTCCCCCAGGATGGGACGAAACCCCAAGACCGGGGAAGAGGTGGCCATCCCAGAACGGCGTAGCGTGGCCTTCAAGGCTGGAAAGGAGCTTCGGGAACGGGTGGATGGGGGCCAGTCATGACCCGAAAAACGCTCTCCCTAAAAAAATCCAAACCGGGTGTGAAGGCTTGCGGCATGCCCGATCTATCCCCACCCCGCAATCGTGGTCCTGCATCCAAGCCAAATGCCAAACCCAAGAGCCCCCCATCCCAACCGGTCAGGACCAAACCACCCCCATCCATGGTCAAGGCCCTGGCCCTGCTCACCACCCTGGAGGAGAACCACCCGGAGTTGTTTCCTTCGGATGACACCCCCCCGAGGCCCTGGGCTATCGGCATCCACAAGACGATCCAGACCGAATACAAGGTGTCCAAGCGGGTGGCCAAGAAGGCCCTGGGGATGTGGCAGGAGCAGAATAGAGAAGCCTATCAAGCGGCGCTGCGGGCAGGTAGTGCCCGGTATGGGCTGGATGGGGAGCCTGATGGAAATGTGGAGGAAAAGGGATGAAATCCTTGAAGAATGGCAATAAAAATGACAGGAAAATAGCCATTGCGTCCCTGGGGCCAAGCGTCGTGTATGGTGTGATCATTTTCCTCATGGAGTCATGGCCTGAGTGGCTGACATGGAGTCTTTGGGAAAAGAATCATGATGCGGCTCGGAGTGCCGGTTTGGTATTTGTGGGTCTCGTAGGTCTGGCCCTGTTGGCATGGCGTACCTGGTCGGCCAACAAATCAGCCATAGCGGCCACAAAGCAGGCTGAAGTTGCCGTGAAGCAAATTGAGCTGACCAGGAAAGGCAACCTCAATGACAGGTTTGGAAAAGCGGCTGAACTGCTTGGGAGTGATCAACCCGCTGTTCGCATCAGTGGCGCACACGTCATGGAGCAATTGGCTGAAGAAGATCCGAAGACCTACCACAGTTTGGTCATGAAAATTTTGGCTGATTTCGTTCGCTCAAATGCTCCTTGGCAGCCAAGGGCCGAAACTGAATCCAAAACCCAAAATGGTGATCGGGGAGACTCAGTAGGTACCCAGTCCAATCACGGACCACCACATGACATCCAATCTTTGGTTGAAACCCTGTGCCGTGTGAACGGTTCTCGCGAGCAGACTGAGTATTCAATTGATCTCAGCGGTACTGATCTGCGGGAGGCTAATCTGAGCCAAGTAAAGTTGACTGGGGCTACGCTCTCCCGAACCAATCTTACTAAGGCTGATCTGTGCGGGGCAGATTTTCGATGGGCAAAACTGCGATATGTCAAGCTGAGTGAGGCATTATTACTCAATACAAATTTTAGTGGATCATCCTTGGAGGAGGCTGAATTTATTGGAGCACATCTTAATTCGGCCCAGTTCAATGGGGCTCATCTGTCCGGGGCAAAATTCAGTTTTGCTAAGCTGATCGGGGCAGATTTCGATGGTGCGGATATGACAGGGGCATCCCTGATTCATACTGACCTATCAGAAACAAAAGGGCTGACTCTCAAAGATATCAAATCGGCCACCACAGATCACAACACCACCCCTCCAGGTTACCTCAACCTGGAATGGCAGGAAGGCATAGGCTGGGTTCAAAAAGAGCCTGGAGAAAAAACTGAATGAAAGACGCCGCTCTCAATACCGCCGGTGCCATTTTCACTCTGGTGGCCGGGGTTCACCTTCTCCAGCTGATCTTCGGGTTCGAGATCCTGATCGACGGCCAACCAGTGCCCGTGGCCTGGTCCTTCGCGCCGATGGTGATTGCTGCTGGGTTGTCTGTCTGGAAGTTCGTGGAGGCGTGGTGGGTGAGGGGGAACCCAAAAACATCCTGGGTTCCCTTCCTGATTTCAGGGCCAACAGGGGGGACATTCTTTCAACTCGAATCACCCCCAAGCAACGATCAAAGGGAACCCATAGGGGAACCCAAAATGTGAATTCTGGGATTTTCTAGTTTAAGGTGTAGATGTAACGTGTTGTTTTTACTGGAGCTAGCGGGGGGACTTGAACCCCCAACCTACGGATTACAAATCCGTTGCTCTACCAGTTGAGCTACG
>JADFZT010000159.1 GCA_015232395.1 Magnetococcales bacterium
GTGTTCATCTCTGACATCCTCCTCGTTGGTGATGATCCATCCTACCACGAATGTCAGATTAAGTCTTGTCTATTACAACTAATTGCCCGGGAATCAACTCCAGCCCGTTTGCCAAGCCGGTTTAACCAGAGTGGGTTTTCCCGTTTCATCGGTCAGCACTCCCTCTCCACCTTCCCAACCTCATTCCCATCCAGATCATGACGAATTCCCTTTTCCCATAGCGCCGCTTGATACGCCTCCCGATTCTGCTCCAGCCACATGGACAGGGCTTTCCGTGCTACCCGCTTGGATACCTGATATCGAGTCTGGATCGCCGTGTGGATACCGATGGCCCAGGGCCTGGGGGGTGAGTCATCTGTTGGAAACAAATCTGGATGATTCTCTTCCAGGGTGTTTAGCAGAGCCAGGGTTTTGAACATGGATAGGGGTAGTTTCCGCTTGACTGGCTGGGGTGGGGGGGGCTTGGGGTCAGTCAGCCTTCGGCTTGGGTGCAGGGCCACGATTCCGGGGCGGAAATAGGTCCGGCATCCCGCAAACCTTCATCCCGGGCTTGGGGCGGGGTTTCTTCAGGGTGAGCGTTTTTCTGGCCATATCACCCTCCATTCACTCGTTCCCGGGCTTCTTTGCCTGCCATGAACACCTTTGGCATCAGCTCTCTGAGCACTTTCATGTTTTGTCCTCAATCAGCTTTAAGGCCATCGATTTTTTCAGCTTCGTCACTCTTCCGTTTTACTGCTCGACGCTTGGATCCTTCGGAAAGAGATTTAACTTCCTTGTCAAAATCCGATTCAAACAATCGGTCCTGGATGATGCGGTATTTTTCAAACTCACTTTCCGCATGAGATTTGGCCATCTTGGCTGTGATGCGGCCCTTGTCCTGAAGAATCTCCCTGTCATCGAATTCCAGGAATCGATCCAAACGCACGGCCCAATCTTCCATGGTCATGGGGATGTGGCGTCGGGCGCGTTCCTCTGCCAGCTCCAGATAGGCGTTGACGATGGCTCCCAGGGATTTCAACTCTTCGGTAGTCAGATAATTCTTGGCCACTCTCACATCGGTCTTGAGGACTTTGCCGGTTGGCGCAGCGGCCCAATTGGTCAGGCCCATATGGGGAGTGTTGCTGTTGGCACGCTCTTGGATCAGTTCAGCGGCAGTGTGGCCGTGAATGGCGTAATGAAGCTTGTTTTGAACCTTGGCGAAAAACTCTCGGGTAGTAGGGGCATCTTTGTTGTAGTCCACGCTGGTGGCGTAGATGTCAGTGATTTTCTGGTAAAAGCGCCGTTCGCTTAGGCGGATCTCCCGAATCTCTTCCAGCAGGCGCTCGAAATAATCCTCTCCCAGAAACGCACCGTTTTCCATGCGTTCCCTGTCCAACACATAACCCTTGATGGCGAATTCCCGAAGCACTTGGGTCGCCCATTGTCGGAACTGGGTGGCCCGTATGGAGTTCACCCGGTACCCGACGGAAATGATGGCATCCAAATTATAGAACTGAGTTTGATAGCTTTTTCCATCACTTGCAGTATTCCGGAATTTCCGGATAACTGAATCCGGCTCCAGTTCACCACTGGAAAAAATATTCTGCAAATGCTCGCTGATGGTGCGAACATCTACCCCAAACAGTTCTGCCATCAGCTTCTGGGTCAACCAGATGGTCTCCTCCTGGTATCGGACTTCGATGCCATCCTCCCCTGTCTGCTGGGTGAAGATAAGGAACTCCGCAGTACTATTACGCACGGTCAGCCCTTTTTGGGATTTATAGCTCATGTAATTGGCTCCTCCAGATAACTATCTACCTGTTCCCGGAGTTCCACCCGGTCACCTTGGGCCAAGCTATCAGCCATGGTATCCAGGGCGGTGGATACCGTAGTGGCAGCCTCGGCTACAGACATGCCATGCCGGTCGGAGATGGCGTTGATGATGTCGGATCGGTTCATGTGGACTTTAGTCCTGGAAGGCGGTTCAGGGTCAGGTGATATTCTGCCAAGACTGGGGGCTCGTGAAAATGGTTGCAAGGTCCCGTTCTGCACGCATGGGTAGAGGCCCTATCAAGGAGCGACCGTAGGGATTTCACAACGGCTGTACTTGATGGGAGCCCCCCAATCATCAACGTCGTTAACGATCAGGTTCGGGCCAAGTCCACGGACATTGCCGTATACTTCGAAAAGCGCCACGACAATGACATTCGGGCCATAATAAACCTTCAACTTGCTGATTTATTTAAACTCCCCAATTTTGGGGAGACAGTAAAGCCCAATACCAAGGGAGTCCCAAGACCTGTTGTGGACATGACCCGTGACGGGTTCACCCTTCTGGAAATAAACCGACCGTCCGCGCTCACCTGGATCAACCCAGATTTGCGCGGGGCTTTGGAACCCGCACAAACGACCCTCCCCGCACACACGGGCAGAAGGGTTGCAAACCGCTTTGAGCGGTGTGCAAACGGAAATCCGTCCCGCACACACGGGCAGAAGGGTTGCAAACCGCTTTGAGCGGTGTGCAAACGGAAATCCGTCCCGCGCACACGGGGAGAAGTTCAAACACACCAGCAGCGAATCGATCACACCGGGATCCGTCCCGCGCACACAGGGAGAAGTTTCCAAAGGGATGGAGATAGCTCTATACCTTGCAACCACCCCCGCGTAACTGGATCAACTCAAAGTGACTGAGAGTCACTTTTATTCTTGAACTCGCCGTCCCCGCGCATGCCTGGATCAACCTCTCTCTGACGGGATGATTCGGCGGCCACGGACCGGGGAGCTTTCGATGGCCACCGAACAGGGGGGGCGTCAGGTAGTTAGCTCGTGATCTGGCTTTTTCTGCCAATCGGATTGGAATTGGGTTTTTGCCTGTTTCAAAGTATCACTGACACTCGACAAAATGATAAAAACGCCAGATGTCGCCGTCTCATTGATGTGATGCAAATCATCTTGGCCACACAATAAAGCAGATAAGGCCTCTACAACTGAATGAGCACTTCCGAGAGCGTCAAGAGGATCATTTTCAAGCTGGGAAATTTGGATCGTTTTGTTCATGGTGTGGCTCCTTTTGTGGTCCTGTTCAAGGGACGATTAAAAAGCCGGGTGTTTGAACACCGCACAAAAGGGACGGCCCCGTGGACTTTCCCAAAAGGGTTTTGTATAGACCACGAGACACCCGGCCTGGAATCAGATATGGAAGAACCATGCCGGATTTCGGGCACAAAAATACCGCTGGTCTGTCGGGTGCGGTGTCCGCTTTTGTGGGGGGTGTTCAAG
>JADFZT010000160.1 GCA_015232395.1 Magnetococcales bacterium
AAGGGGGCGGTGCGGGATCCATCCATCGTTGACCTGGAAAAGCAGCTCGCTGAGGTGTTGGACATGGTTGGCTTTCAGGTCGGTTATTTTAATGCTGGGTTATGGCAAGAGCCCTGATGGAGTGTTTCCAAATCAAAATGGCGCATCTATCCAGATTTTGATCTAGACTTTATTTCCACGGGTGCAGGGTAATTATTACCCTGCCGGGTGTGGGCAGCGCCCACGGTTTATCTTTTGATCCTGTCTTACCATCTCCAGCGGGTTTGGGGCGCAGCTCCAAGGTCTTGATTTTGTTTTTGCCTTTTCATCAAAGCAACCATGATGTGCCATAAGGTTGAATCAGGAGGCTGGAGAACAGGATTTGGCGATGTCAAGACGGCTTGCGGTTGCCTTTTTTCAAGAAAACCAAAAGAGCCGAAATGGCTGCTGGGGTGATGCCGGGAATACGGTAGGCTTGACCGATCGTTTTTGGTTGGACCCGGGTGAGCTTTTGTCGAATCTCGATGGAGAGGCCATGCACTAAATTCCAATCGATCTCCTTGGGGATGATGATCCCCTCCCCCTCTCGGACTCTCTTCACCTCTTCCAACTGCTTGCCCAGATAGCCCTGGTAGCGGGCTTCCACTTCCAACTCTTCGACGATGCCATACGCCTCAGGATCAAACCCGGCCAAGCGAGCGACATCCTTAAAAGAGACATCCTCTCTCTTTAACATTTCCCAACCACGTTTGCGCCCCCCTCCCCCATCTTTCAGGCCAAGTTCGGAGGGGGCTATTTTTACCGCGTTCAATTTTTCCCGAGCCGTCTGTAAGCGTTCTTTGCGCTTGGAATAGGTTTGCCAGCGAAGGTCATCCACCAAACCAATTTCTCTACCTATTGGTGTTAAGCGGAAATCAGCATTATCCGCTCGCAGCAAGAGTCGAAACTCCGCCCGGGAGGTAAACATGCGATAGGGTTCATCCACACCCCGCGTGACCAGATCATCGACCATGACGCCGAGGTAACTATTGGTTCGATCAAATTGAACCGGATTTTTTTCTTGAGATAAAAGTGCCGCATTAATTCCGGCAATCATTCCCTGACCGGCAGCTTCCTCATAACCTGTGGTGCCGTTGATCTGCCCGGCCAAAAAAAGTCCTTCTGATTTTTTAACAGCCAGAGTTTGGTCCAACTCTCTGGGATCCACCATGTCATATTCGATGGCGTAGCCGGGGCGTAAAATTTCGACATTCTCCAACCCTTCAATGGAGCGAAGAAACTGCCACTGAATATCGATGGGAAGGCTGGTGGAAATACCGTTGGGATAGATTTCCTGATTATCGATTCCTTCCGGTTCCAAAAATATTTGGTGACTCTCCCTCTCTTCAAACCGAACCACCTTGTCTTCAATGGAGGGGCAATAGCGTGGACCGATGGATTGAATTTGTCCGCTATAGAGAGGGGCACGATCCAAATTATCTCGAATCAGTTGGTGGGTGCCTTTGTGGGTATGAGCGATATGGCAGGGTACCTGAGGACGTTCGATGGTTTTGGTTAAAAATGAAAGGGGGGGGGGGGGGGTATCCCCAGGTTGGGGTGTGAGTACATTCCAATCGATGGTCTTGCCATCCAGCCGTGGTGGGGTGCCGGTTTTCATCCGATCAAGTGAGAGGCCCAATTGCAACAGCGATCCTGAAATCCCTTCGCTTGGGGGGTCCCCCAAGCGTCCAGCTTTGAAAGTGTTCTCACCAATATGCGCCAGCCCCTTTAAAAAAGTCCCCGTGGTGAGAATGACCGCCTGGGCGGTATAACGCTCTCCCCAGTTGGTGGTAACGCCCAGGACTCTTTGCCCATCGAGGATCAGGGAGACCGCTTCGGCTTGGCGCAGTTGCAGGTTCGGTGTTTGTTGCAACACCCGGGTCATCACCTTGCGATAGGCGCGTTTGTCGATTTGGGCTCTAGGTCCTCTCACAGCCGGACCCTTGCGGCGATTCAACAATCGAAATTGAATCCCAGTTTCATCGGTGAGCAATCCCATGATGCCACCCATCGCATCAATCTCACGCACTAGATGACCTTTGCCCAAACCCCCAATGGCCGGGTTGCAGGACATCTGACCCACGGTATCCAGGTTCATGGTCAGCAGCAGCGTCTTGGCTCCGAGTCTTGCCGAAGCATGAGCAGCCTCACAACCGGCATGGCCCGCTCCGACGACGATGACATCGTATTTGAACTGATCCCTAGCCATAAGTGCAATTCACCTATTATGAGGCCCCAAACCGGCCTTTTTGTCGATGGTCTAAAAACAAGCAAAAAACCTGATTTTAAGCCATTTATGATCCTGTTTTGGTGGTTCTGTCCAGCTGACAGGCGCAAAAAAAGAGGGTGTGAGGGGGTGTTATACGCATATTTCGCCACAGAAACAGGTTTCACGTGAAACAATTTCACTTGCCGATACAAAAATTGCTGAAAAGTGCATCCAGCAAATCCTCTTGGGTCACCTCGCCGGTCAGTTCGCCCAAATGGCTGAGTGCGGCACGAAGAGGTATCACGGAAATTTCTACATCATTATTTAGTTTTATGAGTCGCGAGCAGCTATCCAGTTCCTGATTGACTTTTTGTAAAATTTCACGTTGCCGCGCTACCATCACGATAGCCCCTTCCCCATCCCCATGCACTTCCTGAAAGAGGCCACAGATCCGTTGGAGCAGGGAATCGATGCCTTGATCCTGTTGGCAGGAGATGACGACACTGGGAACGGCTTTCAAGGGGTCTGGCAAGGGATGGGGGGCGGAGGAGGGGGGGCTCTGTGTTTCAATTTCAGCGGTCTCATTCACAGGGGAGGGCGATGGGTTTAAATGCCCTCTCAGAGCCTCTCTGTCAGGACTTTCAGGAGCTGGGAAGATAGGGGGCTCGATATCATTTAAAGCCCTTGCAGAGGCCTTGGAGGGGGATCGTGGCGGATGCTGTGGCTCCTGAGTGGTGGCGCCCTTGGGGTGGCTCTCTGGAGTGAAAATAGCTGCAGGGCGACGACCCGTGATCGGTGCTCCTGGCCGGTGCCGGAGGGGGTACTTGGGGAGCGGTGGGTGGGGGCCAGGGTGCGGGGGATCTCCAGGCGGGGCAA
>JADFZT010000161.1 GCA_015232395.1 Magnetococcales bacterium
CCTTCCTGTCTACCTGGCTGGCCGCTTCGGCGTGTTCCCCACACCCGTGGGGATGGACCGGTGTGGAATACAAATATCCCCAACCGTTCACCGTGTTCCCCACACCCGTGGGGATGGACCGGCTTTATATTCCGGGCTTTCCTTGTAGGTGTCGTGTTCCCCACACCCGTGGGGATGGACCGACGACGGGAGGTGTGGAGTTAATGGCGTTTGGGTGTTCCCCACACCCGTGGGGATGGACCTGGGGGCGTAACGGGTCGGTCAAAACGACGACCGTGTTCCCCACACCCGTGGGGATGGACCGACCGGCGAGACCCCCGGCCTTTTAACTTTTGAGTGTTCCCCACACCCGTGGGGATGGACCGGTATCTCGGTTAGCGATGGCGGACCAGTCGGTGTGTTCCCCACACCCGTGGGGATGGACCGGTTTCCACTTTGCCCCGATTGGTTTCCACTCCGTGTTCCCCACACCCGTGGGGATGGACCGATGAGATCAGCTCGCCCCGGCTCGACCATATTGTGTTCCCCACACCCGTGGGGATGGACCGCCAACCCACTGGATGTTTCTCCCAGGCCTGCCGTGTTCCCCACACCCGTGGGGATGGACCGGATACCGTTAGCCGATCTGCTCATTTTTCCACGTGTTCCCCACACCCGTGGGGATGGACCGACATCCGCTTACCGTAGGTCGGGGATATCCTGGTGTTCCCCACACCCGTGGGGATGGACCGTTCACGGGGGGTGTCCGGAAATGAACCACATGGTGTTCCCCACACCCGTGGGGATGGACCGCCTTAAATGGCGAAGCGGCGGCGGGTTACAAAGTGT
The DNA here is from genome assembly GCA_015232395.1 of Magnetococcales bacterium. Classification (NCBI taxonomy): domain Bacteria; kingdom Pseudomonadati; phylum Pseudomonadota; class Magnetococcia; order Magnetococcales; species Magnetococcales bacterium. Next base: position 829 of record JADFZT010000161.1, read on the forward strand.
TCCCCACACCCGTGGGGATGGACCGTGTAGTAGCAGCGTGGAATCCAGGCCTCCCGAGTGTTCCCCACACCCGTGGGGATGGACCGTCTGGAGTTCCACATGTACTGAATTATAATTCGTGTTCCCCACACCCGTGGGGATGGACCGTGGTCGGGGGACTTCTCTTGTTCAGCAGTTTCGTGTTCCCCACACCCGTGGGGATGGACCGAAATACAGGCAGAATGGATAATCAGCCATTTGGTGTTCCCCACACCCGTGGGGATGGACCGTTGCCTGCTAAGTGGCAGCACTTGGCGGACGCGTGTTCCCCACACCCGTGGGGATGGACCGGCTGTGAATATCTTCAACGTCGGCGGGTTCGTGTGTTCCCCACACCCGTGGGGATGGACCGTAGTTGAGTTGGTTGGAGGCACCCACGGGCAGGTGTTCCCCACACCCGTGGGGATGGACCGGTAAATGCCGCAAAAAAACTGAGGTAAAAAATGTGTTCCCCACACCCGTGGGGATGGACCGCTGGGTCAAGCCGGGGTTCCGTTCGACTATCGGTGTTCCCCACACCCGTGGGGATGGACCGGTTTTCGTGAACGGTGAGCAGTATCATGCTAAGTGTTCCCCACACCCGTGGGGATGGACCGACCAACCCCAACCCCTCCTGGGTCTGCCTGGAGTGTTCCCCACACCCGTGGGGATGGACCAGCGCAATTCCTGTTGATTTTCCTGTTTATATCGTGTTCCCCACACCCGTGGGGATGGACCGCCGGGTGCCTAAAACCGCTAAAACCGTTTTATGTGTTCCCCACACCCGTGGGGATGGACCCACCTTTCCGCAATTTCGCAGCAGCTGTAATGCGTGTTCCCCACACCCGTGGGGATGGACCGATATTTTACAAGAGGGTTTGCTCGGTGTTAGCGTGTTCCCCACACCCGTGGGGATGGACCGATTTGGCCAGAAAGTTCGTCGCAGTCAAAACAGTGTTCCCCACACCCGTGGGGATGGACCGGCCATAGAAACTCCCATCAGGACTAGGGAAAAGTGTTCCCCACACCCGTGGGGATGGACCGGTGAACTTCAAACACCACCCCGTTAATACCCTGTGTTCCCCACACCCGTGGGGATGGACCGAACCATGCTTTTCCCTTCTGACAGTCGATCAAGTGTTCCCCACACCCGTGGGGATGGACCGAATTCAGAGTCTACCGTAGAGATGAAAACGGAGTGTTCCCCACACCCGTGGGGATGGACCGGGTGTGTGGTTTTGACGTTCACTCCCTTGCGCGTGTTCCCCACACCCGTGGGGATGGACCGATTTTCCAGGGAACGAAAAGAATTAACCAGCCGTGTTCCCCACACCCGTGGGGATGGACCGACCAACTGCCTCAAGAACAGTATCCATTTTAGGTGTTCCCCACACCCGTGGGGATGGACCGGTGAACGGTTACTATAGTCGTGTTGGGGCATCGTGTTCCCCACACCCGTGGGGATGGACCGTATCTAATTAATTTAGAATCATTTTGTTTTGAGTGTTCCCCACACCCGTGGGGATGGACCGGAGACTCTGGAGCACATTCGTTTTGATACCGCGTGTTCCCCACACCCGTGGGGATGGACCGGCAAGATCGGCATGATCGACACTGAGAATCGGGTGTTCCCCACACCCGTGGGGATGGACCGGCAGATATCAAAACCAGAAAGCTACCATTTTGGTGTTCCCCACACCCGTGGGGATGGACCGGCAGAAAAACGACCAGCCTTATTCCAGATATTGTGTTCCCCACACCCGTGGGGATGGACCGGTCGCCACGCGGTAGCGGCCCACATCCTTCAGGTGTTCCCCACACCCGTGGGGATGGACCGACTGATCGCGCATCTTATTGCTCAAGGTAGCGGTGTTCCCCACACCCGTGGGGATGGACCGTCTATCGGAAAGCGGGGTTGCCCAAGCAATGGGTGTTCCCCACACCCGTGGGGATGGACCGGTCGATCTGAGTTGGGCTGACCTGAGTTGGGCGTGTTCCCCACACCCGTGGGGATGGACCGCAAACGGCTACGTCACCAGGGACAGGAAAAGCGTGTTCCCCACACCCGTGGGGATGGACCGCCTTAACATATTGTTCAAAAAAACGCGGTCA
>JADFZT010000162.1 GCA_015232395.1 Magnetococcales bacterium
ACAGGGAGTCAACCCATTGATCGCCATTCAAATCGCTTTGGCTGGCAAAATCAAATAGGGGGAGAGCAGTTACGCTGTTTGAAGGTCAGCGGCCCTCCTTCATGCAGTCTAACGAAGCTGAATAGTTACAAGGAAAACTTCCTTGTCTCAATCCCTTCGAAATCAGGGTGGGGTCCGGACAGTTTTTGGACTGGTCATTTGGGACATAACCAAAAAAGTCTCAATCCCTTCGAAATCAGGGTGGGGTCCGGACATTTCCAAAATCAAGAAGTCAGCCTAGCTTCCCTTGTCTCAATCCCTTCGAAATCAGGGTGGGGTCCGGACTAGACTATTGCTATTTAGTAATGGTTTAGAAAGTCTCAATCCCTTCGAAATCAGGGTGGGGTCCGGACTTATAATAGAGGTGGCATGGGCTCTTATAGCTAGTCTCAATCCCTTCGAAATCAGGGTGGGGTCCGGACCTGTTGGTGATGCCGAGGCCGGATACCTTGACAGGTCTCAATCCCTTCGAAATCAGGGTGGGGTCCGGACTGGTGGCTTTGGCAATATGGACTTGCCCAAAAGTCTCAATCCCTTCGAAATCAGGGTGAGGTCCGGACCGGGTTTGGGGCGGAAGACATCCCGCTACTCTGGTCTCAATCCCTTCGAAATCAGGGTGGGGTCCGGACAATGAGAAAAACAGTCAAGCCTCAAAGGAGAGCCGTCTCAATCCCTTCGAAATCAGGGTGGGGTCCGGACAAAATGTATGACATGGAAGAAGGTAACTTGAGTCTCAATCCCTTCGAAATCAGGGTGGGGTCCGGACTCGGCGGATTTTGGCGTCCCGTAGGGGAAGTCTCAATCCCTTCGAAATCAGGGTGGGGTCCGGACAGAGTCCAATGGGTAATTAGGCGGTTCACGAACGGTCTCAATCCCTTCGAAATCAGGGTGGGGTCCGGACTATGTGTTGGTTTGAGAGAGCAGACGGAAGTTGTCTCAATCCCTTCGAAATCAGGGTGGGGTCCGGACTCAATGGCAGGAGTTACCATTCTCCAATCAGCTGTCTCAATCCCTTCGAAATCAGGGTGGGGTCCGGACACCACGCAATATGGCGTTTATGACAGTACTGATCAGTCTCAATCCCTTCGAAATCAGGGTGGGGTCCGGACAAGGCCAAGCTGGCTGAATCCAACGCCCAGCTGGCGTCTCAATCCCTTCGAAATCAGGGTGGGGTCCGGACAGGTCAAAATAGGGACGCTGCTCTCGGCAAAAGGTCTCAATCCCTTCGAAATCAGGGTGGGGTCCGGACACCAAAAGGTATCTTCACACCCTGTTCCCAGGCGTCTCAATCCCTTCGAAATCAGGGTGGGGTCCGGACGACGAAAACCCGCAAGACGAAAACCCGCAAGATAGTCTCAATCCCTTCGAAATCAGGGTGGGGTCCGGACGGGTTGAAACCTGGGGATCTGATTTTGTCCGTGGAGTCTCAATCCCTTCGAAATCAGGGTGGGGTCCGGACGGCTACGGCTATCCCTTGCCCGTCCCGGTCGGCTAGTCTCAATCCCTTCGAAATCAGGGTGGGGTCCGGACAAAAGTTATGGGATCTTATGATATATCAAAACATGTCTCAATCCCTTCGAAATCAGGGTGGGGTCCGGACGGGCGGTAATGGATGCCCTCTTTGGGAGAATGGTCTCAATCCCTTCGAAATCAGGGTGGGGTCCGGACGTAAAGATAATGTGCAACATGTACAACATTGTATAAGTCTCAATCCCTTCGAAATCAGGGTGGGGTCCGGACTCAAGAAGGGGTTTTGAAACCCAATGATCGCTGTCTCAATCCCTTCGAAATCAGGGTGGGGTCCGGACTGTATTTCACGCCCTGATGAACAAAAGAGCAGTCTCAATCCCTTCGAAATCAGGGTGGGGTCCGGACTTTCGAGTCGCAAAATATGACTTGGACTCCGAAGTCTCAATCCCTTCGAAATCAGGGTGGGGTCCGGACCGTCAACGGCAGTGATGCCAACGTCGAACCGTCTCAATCCCTTCGAAATCAGGGTGGGGTCCGGACAACAATAATCATCATCATCTCAACCGAGAAGAGTCTCAATCCCTTCGAAATCAGGGTGGGGTCCGGACTTTCACGCCGAACCGAATGATCCGCAACGGGGGGTCTCAATCCCTTCGAAATCAGGGTGGGGTCCGGACATAGGAATGAAGGTTTCAGACTGGACATGTCAAAAAGTCTCAATCCCTTCGAAATCAGGGTGGGGTCCGGACTTCTTCTCCGCGTCGTTTAGTTTTTCCAGAACGGTCTCAATCCCTTCGAAATCAGGGTGGGGTCCGGACGGTGAAAACTTAACAAAACCCCTCGGTTTATTAAAGTCTCAATCCCTTCGAAATCAGGGTGGGGTCCGGACGGGTCGGGGCAATTTTAAAGGTAGCCTTATAAGGGTCTCAATCCCTTCGAAATCAGGGTGGGGTCCGGACGTATCTGATTTTCTTAGTCAAGCAAAAGCGATCCGTCTCAATCCCTTCGAAATCAGGGTGGGGTCCGGACAAAGAATCATTCCCGGGCTCGGAACCACTGGGTCTCAATCCCTTCGAAATCAGGGTGGGGTCCGGACAAAAATCAGCTTTTCCCCATCCCTTGTGACGGTCTCAATCCCTTCGAAATCAGGGTGGGGTCCGGACCCTTTTTCCGGAGTCGATATGCACCTGCTTCCTGGGTCTCAATCCCTTCGAAATCAGGGTGGGGTCCGGACGCTGGACATCAAGGGGAACACAACGGCACTGCTGAGTCTCAATCCCTTCGAAATCAGGGTGGGGTCCGGATCCCTTCCGGTCGCGTAACGCATTGATTTTCAAAGAACATGACGCCCCCTTCGGGGGCAATTGGTGCGTGCCTCTGGCTCATGGTGTAGACTTCCAGCCACCATGGAGAT
>JADFZT010000163.1 GCA_015232395.1 Magnetococcales bacterium
TACGAAGTCAGCAAAACATTTTCAGACCAAAAAGGCTGTCAAGTCTTATTTGCGGCAGGGTGCTGAATAGTTACATTATAAATAGTTGGGAAAATGACCGAGAACCGCTCTCCATCCCATTCACAAACCAATGACCACTTAAGCGATGAGCCCGAGAGAAGGGTTCCGGCTGATTGGCAAGGAGAATAGGTAAAGTTGTTTTGCTTCATTAAGAAGAACCACTTCAGCAGCTAAACCACACCTCTTGATCTGTTGATACCCGCAATAATCAGCTGCTATCTTGAAAATGTGTTGTTATTTCGACAACACCATGCCATCATATCCGCTATTTCAAACCGCCCCCATGGGCAGAAAAAACGCCTGTTAGCAAAGATCCAAGGAGATGCAGACCATGACCAGCCAAGACCCCACCACTCCCAGCTTTGATTTTTTCAGCCGATTTGGTCGGGAAGCGGGAAAAATATTTGTGGGACGGCAAGGGGAGTTGGCGGCGGTGGAGTCGGCTCTCGGCGACCGCAAGCACCTGCTCTTCATCGGTCCCCGGGGGGTGGGAAAGACCTATTTTACCCATCGCTGCGCGGAAAATTATCGCCAAGCCCCCGCCCACAACCAACGCCGGGTGATTCCCATCCGTCTGGATGAAGATTTTCGGGATTTTTCCGATATCACTCAGTTCATTCTGGATGTCTATCAAAAATTTGGAGAGGGAATCGCTGAATTCGAACCCCGCCGCTCAACCGCCATCGCCGGGAAAAGCACCCGGCGGGAAGGGGAGTTGGGGGCTGTGGCGGCCATTCGGGATATGATGCGGGAGGAGGGGTGGACCCATCGAAAACTCATCGATACCGTCACCCAGGGCATTTTGGGCTCCCGGGAAGAGCTGGGCTTTCCCCCGAAAAATACCCCGGAATACCGGATCGCGGTGTTTGTGGAAAATCTCGATCTCTTCATCGAGCGGATCCTCAGCAACCGCAAAGAGGATATCGAACACTTTTTACTCTTCCTCGATAAAGCCCAAATCACCCTGATCGCCACCTCCACCACCCATCCCAAACTGTTGAAAGACCAAAACAGCCTCTTTCACCAACAGTTTGAGGTGCGCCCCATCCAGGAATTTTCGGTGGCGGAATCCCGGGAATTTTTGGAACGCCTGGCCGACTCCCGCAACGACGTCTCCTTCCGCCAGGATTTGGGGCAAAATCCGATCATTCTCGATATGATCCACCCCTTCACCAACGGCAACGCCCGGATGCTGGCGATGTTTTACAAGGCGCTCCGGGGGCAAAAAAAAGGCGAGATCGAAAAGGCCATTGCCGATCTCCTGGTGGATCTCACCCCCTATTATCAGGATCGCCTGAAGCAACACGGGCTCGTGGGTTTGCGCCACGAAGTGCTGATCCAGATGGTCAAAAACCAAGCCCCGGTCTCCCAAAAAGCCATCGCCAATCAGCTCAAACGCAACAAAAATTCCATCCGCTCCGCCATGTCCTGGCTGGTGGAACATCACTATGCCAAGCCCCACGGCGACAAGGGCAAAGAGCAAAAATATGTCATCAAATACACCATGTTCCGCATGTGGATGGAGGTGCGCCAGTCCATGGACTCCTTCAACCGCATCTCCGCCCTGATCCAGTTTTTCCAATCCTTCTATGGTGGGGAGGAAGCCTCACGGGAATATACCCACCGGTTGGGGGATATGTCCTTCCGGGGTACCGCCCTGGAAGACAACAAGGCGCTGATGAATCTCTTCGACATGGAGCGCTACAGCAGTCTTGATCCCGAATATGTCAAAAAAGCCCGGGAATATGTGGCCAACAACGACCCAGAAGGGATGCGCTCCCTGCACAACGGCTTTCGGGGTGGGGCGGCGTTCGGGCCGGATCCGGAAGGCAACTTTAATCTATTCAACGCCCTCTGCCTCTTCATGGTGCGGGATTTTCACGAAGCCAACGCGCTGTTCCAAGAGCTGTTCCAAAAAGATCAGGTACAGGCCGACCCCATCTGGTGGGTCTATTCCCGCTCCCTGTTCCTGGCGCAGGAGAGCTTGGGAACCATCGAAAAGTTTAATGATAAATGGCGCAAAGCCAAACCGGAAACCCGGGAGCCGATCTACCATCAGGGGGTGATTCTGCTCCTCCAGAGGCGCTATACCGAGGCCGCCACCGCCTTCGACCAGGCCATCGACGCCCCGGCCCAGGAGTGGGGCGTGCGCAAACCGGTAATTCTGGGTAACAAGGGGCAGGCCCTGCTTCTGAACGATCAGCCCGAAGCCGCCCTGGCCTGCTGTGAAGAGGCACTGGCCCAGAAGGGGGGGAACGACATTCCCCAGATTCACCGCAATCTGGTGGCGATCCATCTACGCCTGAACAATCCACAGGCCGCCCACAAACACCTCCAAGCCACCATCGCCTGCCTGGAACAACCCCAGGACAGCCGCAACCTGGATATGGATTTGGGCACTCTCTTCGATGCCATCGACGACGACAGCCCCCTGGCCGACGACGGGGTGCGCCTGGTAGTGGCCTTCATCCAAGCCACCCGCATCAACCTCAACCGTACCCGCATCCAACGACTGCTCAACAATCTGATCAGCCAGAGCAAGCTGGGCATCGCCCAAAAGATGATCGATGCCCTGAAAAACGATCCCGGCAAACTTTCCGAGCAGTTTCTGCCCTATATCCACGCCTTTGAAATCCACCGCAAGGAGTCCATCAAAGAGCGCAACGTCTATAAGAAAAATCTCCTGCCGGAATATCGGGAAGCGGTGGAAATCATCCTGCAACTGGTTTCCAGTGCTGGATAGGGATGGGGGGGGATTATTGGCTGGATGGGGGTAATATAGCAGTTCTATCTCAAAACTGGACACTCTTCCCTGACTCGTCATCCCCGCGAAGGCGGGGATCCAGGGAGCTGA
>JADFZT010000164.1 GCA_015232395.1 Magnetococcales bacterium
CCCGTGTTCCCCACACCCGTGGGGATGGACCGACGGGTGCACGTGTATGCAGTGCTCCAGCTGTGTGTTCCCCACACCCGTGGGGATGGACCGACTTTTTGATGCATAAACACCGGAGGATATATGTGTTCCCCACACCCGTGGGGATGGACCGATGGGAGCGGCGGGGAGATCTGCTGGGTGGTCGTGTTCCCCACACCCGTGGGGATGGACCGGTCACCGATTACAAATCTAAACTGCAAGAGGAGTGTTCCCCACACCCGTGGGGATGGACCGTTATACAGCCCGTCTTCATCCGCCACGATCCCGTGTTCCCCACACCCGTGGGGATGGACCGATTTTAAATTCAACGCAGAAAAAGCCGGAACAGTGTTCCCCACACCCGTGGGGATGGACCTGCAATGTTCCTGTTGGGTTGGAGCTTAAAGTCGTGTTCCCCACACCCGTGGGGATGGACCGCCCCGAACCCCCCGTCAACGCCGCGTTGATCGGTGTTCCCCACACCCGTGGGGATGGACCGATTCCGACCAATCCCGACCGTCAATTTTCCGGGTGTTCCCCACACCCGTGGGGATGGACCGTCGTGGACGGTCGCCCGCATCCTGATCGAGGTGTGTTCCCCACACCCGTGGGGATGGACCGTTCCGTTGACATCAACAACCCCGGCAACCGCCGTGTTCCCCACACCCGTGGGGATGGACCGGTGATGCGGCGGGCGTTCAAGGCCGTGAAGTTGTGTTCCCCACACCCGTGGGGATGGACCGGCATCCAGATTTTCGCCCGGAACGGGACTGAGGTGTTCCCCACACCCGTGGGGATGGACCGATTCGCCCCGGTGAGATCCGTCCCGGTGAGATGTGTTCCCCACACCCGTGGGGATGGACCGTCCTTTTTGCTCTCAACCTTGACGCGGCCATAGTGTTCCCCACACCCGTGGGGATGGACCGAAACAGGTGTACCGCCGTATGCTGAAGGGCGAGTGTTCCCCACACCCGTGGGGATGGACCGATGTTTCTGTTTTCAATCCAGTTTTAGGAGACGTGTTCCCCACACCCGTGGGGATGGACCGGTTCCAACCCTGGAAAACGCCAAAAAGATTCTGTGTTCCCCACACCCGTGGGGATGGACCGGAGCTTTTATTGATGCTGAATCGGCCATAAAAGTGTTCCCCACACCCGTGGGGATGGACCGTTATAAATTTTGGGCAGGCTGGCGGTCCTGGCGTGTTCCCCACACCCGTGGGGATGGACCGGCAGAAAAGGAAATGCGCCAACTGCGAAAAAAGTGTTCCCCACACCCGTGGGGATGGACCGCATTTCCATTTCGTTGAGCGGAAACGCAAATAGTGTTCCCCACACCCGTGGGGATGGACCGACCTAATCGGAGCCAACACAGATCAAATTCTTGTGTTCCCCACACCCGTGGGGATGGACCGTTGTGTACCTGGACCAGTTTGGTCGCACCGATGTGTTCCCCACACCCGTGGGGATGGACCGGCAATAAGCGCTTTTTCTTCGTTAAAGCGGCCGTGTTCCCCACACCCGTGGGGATGGACCGTTCACTGATCAGCGGGTTTTGCGTCCAAACTCGTGTTCCCCACACCCGTGGGGATGGACCGTTTTCCGGAGCAACGGAGAAAATTGCAGGGCTGTGTTCCCCACACCCGTGGGGATGGACCGACGCGGCTGGGCTTCCAGTTGCGCCGTAATGCGTGTTCTCCACACCCGTGGGGATGGACCGCCTTCGCCAGTGAGAAGCCAGCCCGGGCTTATGTGTTCCCCACACCCGTGGGGATGGACCGGTTGCCAATCAGGAATTTATGTGGCGTCGGTAGTGTTCCCCACACCCGTGGGAATGGACCGCTCTAGAACTTGCGGCGGTGAGGATCGCGGCGGTGTTCCCCACACCCGTGGGGATGGACCGCGTAACCTCCGACCGTGCGGGTGCGGGTGCGGGTGTTCCCCACACCCGTGGGGATGGACCGCAGGGGCCTCGCTCATGAAGCCCCCAGACACCGTGTTCCCCACACCCGTGGGGATGGACCGATTAACAAATATCTCCCCGATCCCATCAGGAAGTGTTCCCCACACCCGTGGGGATGGACCGATATCAACTTCAGGCATAACCTGAATCAGCCGGTGTTCCCCACACCCGTGGGGATGGACCGGATGGGGGGCTTGGTGGTTAGATTGGGTTTCAGTGTTCCCCACACCCGTGGGGATGGACCGCTGGTCAATCTCCACACCACTGCTTGGCGGTTGTGTTCCCCACACCCGTGGGGATGGACCGGTTGGATGCTTGGTTTTGCTGGCCCTGATTTCGTGTTCCCCACACCCGTGGGGATGGACCGCCTCAGCAGGGGTTTGGTGACGCCTGGTCCCGGTGTTCCCCACACCCGTGGGGATGGACCGGTGGAACCGAGAATTCCATCTGGGGCCAGAAAGTGTTCCCCACACCCGTGGGGATGGACCGACACTCCCCATCCTCGCTTCCCTCTGAATCAGGTGTTCCCCACACCCGTGGGGATGGACCCATTCCAGATCGATCAGCGAATTTGCCAGAACCGTGTTCCCCACACCCGTGGGGATGGACCGTGATGGGGCTCCCGGTGGTATCTGATACCCTCGTGTTCCCCACACCCGTGGGGATGGACCGCGATCCCCGCGATTGATTATAAACACCTTCCCGTGTTCCCCACACCCGTGGGGATGGACCGCCCGATCTCATGGGAAATCCTGGGGGCACGCTGTGTTCCCCACACCCGTGGGGATGGACCGAAAGGTAATGTTCCTTCGTAACTGCTCTCCCCCTATTTGATTTTGCCAGCCAAAGCGATTTGAATGGCGATCAATGGGTTGACTCCCTGTTG
>JADFZT010000165.1 GCA_015232395.1 Magnetococcales bacterium
GAAAAATCAGCTGGTGATTCATCTTGGATATGGTTAATTATTGGGCATGTCGGGTCATGAATAGGCGGGGTCGGGTGTGGGTGAAGATACATTATTGGGCAGATTGGTGGCTGGATGGGGTCGCTTTGGTGAATGGAATGGTTCAGGAAAGAGAGCGGGGCATTCTGGGGGCTTGAGGGCGTATCAGGTGGGAGAAGAGGACTTGAAAGGGGGTGGGGGGCAGGAATCAGGAGTTCAGGAAGTGGACAGTTTTATTCAGGCCTTCGGATAGGGAAACCCGGCTGGAAAAGTTCAATAATTGCCTGCCCCGGTCAGCACTGCCTACGGAGTTGAGGATATCCCCCAGGCGGGGAGGGCCGTGATGGATGGGGGTTGATTGGCCCATGACCGAAAAGAGGGTTTCAGCCAGGCTGTTGATGGTGCTGCCTATCCCGGTACAGACATTGAGTGCTTCGGGAGGGTTGCCTGTATGACACGCTTTTTCCTGACATTTTTTCCAGCCTTTGAGCAAAAATTCGACCACATCCCCCACATAGACAAAATCCCGCTGCTGCTCCCCATCTCCATAAATCAGGAGAGGCTCGCCCTTGCGAATGCGATCGATAAAGATGGAAATCACGCCGGAGTAGGGGGAACTGGGGTCTTGTCTGGGGCCATAGACGTTGAAAAACCGAAAACCCAAGGTCGGCACGCCGTGGGTCAGGGTGGCTACCCGGGCGTGGAGTTCCATGCCCATTTTGTCAGCCCCGTAGGCGGAAAGGGGGGCGGGGGGGGCGGATTCGGCCAGGGGGAGTTGGGGGTTGTCGCCATAGATGGCTGAGGAGGAAGCGTAGATGACCGGGATTGGCTGTTGATCGGGAGAGGTCCGGGCGGCATCAAAGATATGGATCGCCCCGGTAAGATTCACTCGGTGGGTGCCTAGCCAGTCGCTGACGGAGAGCGGTACCGAGACGATGGCGGCCAGATGAAAGCAGGCCGAAATCCCCGCCATGGCTTTTTGTACGGTCTGCTGGTCGGTGATATCCCCAACGATGATTTCGCAGCTGCCGGAGACGTTTTCCCGTTTGCCGGTGGAAAGATTATCGAGAATGCGAACCCGGTAACCGGCAGCCAGCAGGGCATCTGCCAGGTGGGAACCGATAAATCCGCAGCCGCCGGTGATCAGCACGGTTTTGTTCATATCGGTTCAGCTCCCAAATGACCGGATATTCTGAAATGGCAGCGCCCTTCCCGGCAAAGGCGGCAGGTATCCTTGAGAAAAAGTGGCAGGAGCACCGGGTCGGAAAGTCAGAAGTTCCGGGTTAGAGTCGGTAGACCCCCTCTTCCCTGGGGAATACGCTTTTCAGGTCGTAGAGGATGGCTTTGGGTTTTCCCAGAGCGCGGATATTGTCGAGTCCCATCTCCAAAAAGCGCTCATGGCCTACCGCTATCACGATGGCGTCATAGGTGGCTGGTGCCGGATTTTCCAGCAGGGCAATGCTATACTCGTCCCGGGCTTCCGCAGGGTCTGCCCAGGGGTCGTAGACATCCACTTGGGCGCCGTTATCAGTCAACTCCTGGACCACATCCACCACCCGGGTGTTGCGCAGATCGGGGCAGTTTTCCTTGAAGGTGAGGCCCATGACCAGGATTCGGGAGTTGGGTACGCAGTGGTGGTTTTTGGCCATCAGACGGGAGACCTGATAGGCCACGAAAGAGCCCATGTTGTCGTTGACCCGCCGACCCGCCAGGATCATCTCCGGGTGGTGGCCGATCTCCTGGGCTTTGTGGGTGAGATAGTATGGATCGACCCCGATGCAGTGGCCTCCCACGAGCCCTGGGCGAAAGGGGATGAAATTCCATTTTGTTTCAGCGGCTTTGAGCACTTCCAGGGTGTCGATGTCCAGGCGGTTGAAGAGAATGGCCAATTCGTTGACCAGGGCAATGTTGACATCCCGCTGGGTGTTTTCGATCACCTTGGCAGCCTCTGCCACCCGAATACTGGGGGCCAGGTGGGTGCCCGCCTTGACGATGATTCGGTAGAGCTTGTCGATCCATTGGGCAGCTTCCGGGGTGGAGCCGGAGGTGATTTTGATGATATCAGGCAGCCGATGGACGTGATCGCCGGGGTTGACCCGTTCCGGGGAGTAGCCGACAAAAAAATCTTCATTGAACTTGAGCCCGGATTTTTCTTCCAGCACCGGTGCGCAGATTTCCTCAGTGACGCCGGGATAGACCGTGGATTCATAGACCACCACGTCCCCTTTGGAGAGCACGTCGCCGACGGTTTCAGAGGCTTGAATGAGGGGGGTGAGGTCGGGGCGTTTATGGCGGTCGATGGGCGTGGGGACGGCGACGATGTGGACGTTGCAGTCGGCGAGATCTTTCGGCTCGGTGGTGTAGGAGAGGTCGGCGACGTTTTGCAGGCTGTCGCTCTCCACCTCCCGGGTACGGTCCCAGCCGGAACGAAGCTCCTCAACCCGCTGGCTACGGGTGTCGAAACCCACCGTGGGAAAGTGGTTGCCAAACTCCACAGCCAGTGGCAGCCCGACATATCCCAGCCCAATCACAGCGATCTTCGGCTTGTCGATCATCCCCTCTGCCATCCCCGAAAAATCCCTTTCATTTCCTCACTCTCCATCGCGTCCTTGGAAATTGGTCGAAACATCTAAGAATAGTGAAAATGCATCCTTTTGTCAAATAGTTTCCCATAACAGGCCTGTATAAAAGAGAGGGATGCCCTTTGCTCAAATTTATTGGGCAGACCTGAGTCCCCCGAAAAAAGTCCGTTCAAGCTTGATAGCATTCCCAGGCCAGTTGACTGCTTGATGTGAAAATCTCAC
>JADFZT010000166.1 GCA_015232395.1 Magnetococcales bacterium
TACGCCGTTTTGTGAAGATCTGGCGGGATGAAAAAGGGCGCAATCCAGGTACTGTTTTTGTTCCTCTTCAGTTTGATCCTGGCTCTGTATGCCAATTTGACTGGAGCTATGAGCAGGCTGTTATTGGCGGCATTCAGCAGACGATCAAGTTGGCTCATTTCCGTTTGGCTTATAGTCGGATGATCTTTGTCGTGGCCTTTCAACGGGAGTCGTTGGAAATGTTGCTTGAGGCGCACAATCGGGCTTTTGAGTTTTTCGGTGGTTGTAGCCGTCAAGGTGTTTACGACAATCTGCCAACAGCCGTGAACAAGGTTCTCAAAGGGAAGGAGAGAGAGTTTCATTCCCGTTTTGCCAAGATGTGCGATCATTTTTTAATGGAGCCTGTGGCCTGCACACCGGCAGCAGGTTGGGAAAAAGGGCAGGTAGAAAATCAGGTGCGTAATATCCGGCGCTGGTTTTTCACTCCTATGCCCCATTTTACCGATTTGGAGGAATTAAACGGCTGGCTGGCAGATCGCTGCTGGGCTGTAGCGTCGGAGCGGGCGCATCCCCAGTTTTCTGAACGTACTGTAGCGGCGGTATTCCAGGAGGAGCGGGAACGGCTTATCCCCTATCCTGGACCGTTTGAAGCCTATCAGCAAAGGGATTGCGGTGCTTCTTCTACCAGCTTGGTCACTTATGACAAGAACCAGTATAGCGTGGACTGTTTTGCAGCCAGAAAGCCAGTAACAATTCGGGCCTATGCCGATCGGATCGTAGTTTTGCATGATGACCAACGAGTAGCAAGCCATCCTCGGGCTTTTGGGCGTGGCAGTGCGGTTTACAACCCGTGGCACTATCTGAAAGTATTGGAAAGAAAGCCGGGGGCCTTGCGCCATGGAGCACCTTTTCAAGAGTGGGATTTGCCTACCAACCTGGCAAAAATGCGGCAACGCCTGGAGAAGAGGCCGGGAGGAGATAGAGAGTTTGTTGAACTGTTGTCAGCGGGGCGTGAACATGGCTTGGATGAGATTGATGGTGTCTGTGCCTGGGCCTTGAAAGAAGGAGTCATCCAGAGTGATGCCATCGTTAACCGCTTATTACGGCTCAACCAACCGCCAGACCCGGAGCCGGTGGCAACTCCGGCAGGGCTGATATTAAAAGAGGAGCCGACAGCGGATTGTGCCCGTTATGACCGTCTTTTGGAGGCCAATCATGAAACGCCATGAACTGATTGACGGCTTAAAAGAGCTGAAGCTGCTTGGTATGGCTGCCACCTTTGACGAAGCTATTATTGAGGGAATCCGCCGCAAGCGAACTATTCAGGAGATGTTGGGTGACTTGATCCGAGCAGAGAAAGTTGACCGACAGACCCGCTCAATCCGCTATCAGATGAAGGTAGCCAGATTTCCAACCCTAAAGGCCCTGGATGGGTTCGACTTCAGCTCTTCACAGATAAACGAAGAGCGTATCCGCACCTTGCACACAGGGGAATTTCTCGACGGTGCCGGTAATATCGTATTGGTTGGTGGAACTGGAACCGGAAAGAGTCATTTGGCTATTGCCATAGCCGCCAATAGTGTCCGTCAAGGTAAGCGCTGTCGCTATTTCAGCGTGGTGGACCTGGTCAACAAGCTAGAACGAGAACAAGCCGATGGACTGGCTGGCCGTACTACGGAGCAACTATTGAAGCTGGATCTGCTGGTGTTGGATGAATTGGGATATCTGCCTTTTTCCAAAAATGGTGGGGCACTGTTATTCCACTTAATCAGCCGCCTTTATGAGCAGACCTCTCTCATCGTGACTACCAACCTCACTTTCGGAGAATGGTCCAAGGTCTTTGGAGACGCAAAAATGACCACCGCTCTACTGGATCGACTCACCCATCACTGCGACATCATAGAAACCGGAAATGAGAGCTGGAGAATGAAACAACGAGGATAGTTTTTTTGTACCTTTCGGGGGTCAAAATTCGACGCCGATAGGGGGTCATTATTGAATGCCGATTGACACCCACCTAATGGCTTTAAATTTTTGGCCACTGAAATGGCCGTATTGAAATTATCAGGAACTTTCTTGTCAAGACATAACACTAAGTGATATAGTTAATGCATGGAGAGAGTATTCAAGACTCAACACTTTTCCCGCTGGTCACGTAAGATCGGTCTTTTGGATCAACCCCCTATGCCAAGCAGTGGTTGAAATGGGACTGGGACTAGTTGATGCCGACCTTGGCGGTGGAGTGGTCAAAAAACGCATTGCTTTGCCAGGTAGAGGTAAAAGTGGAGGAGTTCGAACATTGGTGGCTACAAACAAGGGGAATCGCTGGTTTTTTATGTTTGGTTTTGCCAAAAACGTAAGGACAAATATCAACCACCGTGATCTTGAAGCGTTACAGAAGCTAGCAGATGATCTGTTGGGCCCCCTCTGTGTCAGCGAAGTTGTCGCCCCATCTGATTTAACCTTTTTCAAAACAGAGGGTGAATAGGATGGCAGATGAACAGTTATTCAAAAGAGAGAAAAGAGGCTATCATAAGGAAAATGATGCCACCCTGTAACAAAGCAATTTCTGTACTATCAAAAGAATCAGGAATACCGTATGGAACGTTACATACATGGCGAATAAAAGCTAGACAAGGAGGAATAGCAGTGCCTGGTAATGGTAAGAATGCAGAGGAGTGGTCTTCTGAAGATAAGTTTGCAGTGGTGTTAGAAACATCGGCA
>JADFZT010000167.1 GCA_015232395.1 Magnetococcales bacterium
ACCTTTCTTGAAGATTTGGTTTTTCCTTGAGGGCAATCATCAGCTCCCTGGATCCCCGCCTTCGCGGGGATGACGAGCCAGGGAATAGAGTGTCCAATGGGGATGACGAATCAGGGAAGAGTGTCCAATTTTGAGATAGAACGGCTATAAGTAAGGCAGCCCCCCCTTCAAGAGGATCCCCCCCCAACACTCATCGATTGCGGTATTGACGAATCAGGGTATCCCGTACCCCAGCCTGTTCTTCCACCAGTCGCGCCGCCGCTTCTGCCTCAATGCGCGTGCCATAGGGTCCGCCATAGACACAGATCAGATTTTGCTCCTGTACCTGAACCGCCTTTTGATAGACCGCCAGATTCAAACCCCGCACCTTCTCCACCAATTCGTCGGCATGGGCGGTTTTGGAATAACAGGCCATGGGCACGAAAAACCCCCTGCGAGGGCCTTTCCGAGGGGTGGTGGCGGTGGGACGGCTGGTGACCACTATTTTGCGGGTGGCCGTTTGGGTGGCCGCTTGGGTGGCGCTCTGTGTGGTCGGGGTGACTTTGGCAGCAGCCCCGGATGGGGCAGCAGCAGCCTTGGCGGCTCTCTTGGTGGATGTGGTCTTGGCAGTCGCAGCGGTTTGCTGACTGCTGGTTGTTGCAACCCCTTGGCTGACGGAAGAGCCGGAGGGGAGATTTGCGGAGCCCGCCCTTGAAGCCCCTCGTGCCTGCTTGGCGGCAGAGGCCTGGGCAAGGGTGGTGGTTTGGGTGTCGGTCTTGGAGATGGCTCCAGGTTGGGAAGCACTCCCGGGAGCGGCCGTGGGGGAAGCGGTGGCGGCATGCCTCAAAGCGGCCAGATTGCGGGTGATGACGGCCACCTGGGGATCATCCTCCCCATAGGCTTTGATGACGATGGCGAGGGATCTTTCAAAAAACTCCCCCGCCTTCTGAAGCGCCCCTTCCTTATGAAAAAGAATCCCCAACTCATTCAGCCAATTGGCAAGCCCCAGGGGATCTTCCTCAAACACCCCTTCGGCGATGGCAAGAGAGCGTTCAAAATAGGGTTCAGCGGCCAATCGGCGCCCCTGATTCCAATACATCCCACCAATGTTATTGAGAATACGGGCTACTTTAAGATGTTCGGTGCCGTAGTGGCGTTCGGTCAGGGCCAGGGCCTGGCGAAAATAGTATTCGGTCTTGCCGCTGTTGCCCCAGAGCAGGTGTATCACGGCCAGATCGTTCATCACATCCGCCACATCCGGATGGCGCGAACCCTGAATACGCTCCCGAATGGCCAGAGCCCGCTGGAGCTTTTCCACGGCCAGGGAAAACTGCCCCTGGTGCCCTTGAAGCCGCCCCAAATCCCGCAGGGAGTCCGCCACCCGCAGATGCATGGGGCCGAAAACCTCTTCGCGGATTTTCAAGGATTGGACATAGAGGGCTTCGGACTCACCCCCCCGACCGGTGGCGCCATAGAGATGGCCCAGCATGGAGAGGGCTTCCGCCACCTGGGGATGGCTGGTGCCAAGCCCCTTTTCCAGGATGGGCATGGAGTTTTCCAAAAGCTCCACCGCCTTGGCTTGTCCCCCCACCGGGGTGGCGGCATAGAGCCGGGCCAGGTTGAGACGGGCCTGGGCGGTTTTGAGATGGGCCTCCCCCAGGGAGCGTTTCAATGAATCCAAAGCCCGACGCAACAGGGACTCAACCTGGGCGAAGCGTCCAGCATGGAAGTGGACCTCGGTCAAGCGGGTGAGAATTTCCGCTACATCCGGGTGATCCGGCCCCAGGGTCCGCTCCTGAATTTTAAGGGCTTGTTCCAGCAGGGGCTGGGCCTCTTGAAAACGATTTTGTTCCAGATAATGATCCGACAGGGCCAAGAGTGGCGGGACGTTGTTGGGGTGTTCGGGGCCGTAGCTGCGTTTGACCTCCTGTAGCGCCTCCCAGGATGATTGAATGGCCTCCTCTGGAGAGGAAGGGGAAGTGCCATCCCCCTCGGCCCAGGCTCCGGGAGCCACCAACAAAACCATGCAAAAGAGCCATACCATCGGCCAAGGCTGCATCTTCACGTTAAAATCCACCTCGCTCCACCAGCCGCTTGATTGCGGTCACCAACCATCGATAATCCCGGATCCGCCGGGCCGGTTTCTCCCAGGCGCAACAAGGCATCCCCCCGACTCCAATGCTGCTTCACACCAGCCACCGCCCCAGCCGGCTGCTGCCAGCCAAAAAACGGTCTCAAAAAACACGACGTGGGGAAAAACAGGGAGACACGCTACAAAGAACAGGGCCTGGATCACTCTTTAGGAAAGAGAACGCCTCCAGGCAAGGGATCGTTGCAGGCCCCGTTGAAATCACGGCTTCCCAGCGGCCATCCCCACCCGCTTACCCCTCGGAAAAACCGGCGAAGAGCCCCCGCAGCTCATGGGAGGTTATCAGATAGAAAATGAGCCCCAGATCGAGCATCAAAAAAAACCATCCGTAGCCCTGAACCCCCCAAAACACCTCTCCCTGCGCCATCAGAATCAAACAGACATCAAGCCCCGCCCCCACCATCAGCCACTGCCGGCCATATTTCCAAACCCACTGCCATATCCCGGTATTCCCGGGGGCTTTCGATTCAGGGGGACTTTTCGACAAGGAATTCAAGCGCCTCAGCGAATTTATCGAGGCCAGCTGTGGCATTCAGATGCCCA
>JADFZT010000168.1 GCA_015232395.1 Magnetococcales bacterium
ATCGGAAAAATCAGCCTGGAGGGGAACCAGGATGGAGCGTAGAACGAACATCAGATAGCGACCTTTTTCTCTGTATTCTTAACGAGTTAACATCGACAAGTATACACGAGAAACGACCGAAATTCATCTGCAAATATTTGATTTTAAAAGGGAATAAGACTTATCAATCACCAGCAAGCAAGGCAGCTTTATTCACACAAAGTTTGCCTTATGACGCGCGATTTTTCATACCCTTTGTCCTGTTGGTAGCAATGAAAAACGGTAAAACTTCAGTAGAGGGTTAAACAGGAAAAAATTTACGAAACTGGTGCCAACTTAAGCGTAAATTGGTGCCAACTTAAGCGTAAATTGGTGCCAACAAAAACGCGAATTTACATGAGTACGCCGATTCTCGCGGACGTTCGAGTGAAAGGCAAACGCTCTCTCTCTGTGTTTCCGATCAATAAAGCCCTAACAAAATCTGGAACGACCGGTTCGTCGGTAGCGCACGGGTGTTTTCCCAGTAGCGCCAATCTTTTGCGGTCTGGACGGAGACGGCGGATGAAATCCTGATGGCAAGGTTTGCGAGGAGGGGGTGATCATCCCGAGATGGTGGCGGAAGGAGACAATTCCTGGAACAGGTTTGCAGTATATTTGCAGTAAAAACGAAAAAGCCCCTGTGAAAGGCGGCTAACTCTTTGAAAAATTGGCGTCCCCAAGGGGAGTCGAACCCCTGTTACCGGCGTGAGAGGCCAGCGTCCTAGGCCACTAGACGATGGGGACGTCTTGTGAATAAAGGCTTTGTACCGATATTCCCCCTGAAGGGCAAGGATTATTTCGGAAAAACACAGCAGCCAGTTTGTTGATTCTCCTGGCAGGTTTTCTCTAAATGGCTTTGATGGGGATGATGTTTGATTTGCGTTTTTTGCCCGCCCCATCCAGATCCGAAAGATAGCCAGACCATTTTTCTTCCTGTTTTTTGCCCAACTCATAAAGGGTTTCCCAGGAATAGACGCCGGTATCGTGATCGTCGCTAAATTTCAGTTTGATGGCATAGTGGCCGATGGGCTCAATACTCACCACCGTAACATCCTGTTTGCCGTCGATCAATTTGGCCTCACTGGGGTGGTGACCACAGCAGCCAGCGCAGGGGCAGGCCACCCGCAGATATTCCATGGTATATTCAAATTTGTCCCCGTTATCCCAGCTGATGACGATCATGCGTTCAGCGGTTTTTTTACGGATTTCAGTGGGAATGAATTCGCTGCCGTAAGCCATCCATACTCTCCTGATTCAGTACGATTGATATTCTGTCCGGTTTTGCGATTGATATTCTATCTTAAGCCAGCACCGGATTGGTTCATACGTGTAATTGTTCCGTGGGGTCTACCTGAGAGAGATCCTCTCCAAGGGCCTCAATCTCCTTGCGTGCCTTGAGATATTCCCCATCAGCAAGCAACCGGTCCGGTTTTCCCGGGGCTATTCGATGGGGAGAAAGTACCCGCTTTACCCGTTCAGGGGAAGCCCTGTCCCATCCCGACTGAGGATCCCCCATGGCCTGGGTGATGCCGTCCAGGGTGGCTTCACTATCGGCCAATCGACCGGTGCAGCAGAGCACCACATCACACCCCGCCACTATGGATCGATAACTGCGCTCGGCCATGGTACCGGTAAGAGCACCCATCTCCAAGGCATCGGTCACGATGAGCCCCTCATAGCCCCAGCTTTCCCGGAGCAGGCCCACAAGTTGCGTTCGGGACCAAGTGGCAGGCACTTTGGCATCCAGACCTGTGGCTACCAGGTGGGCGGTCATCAATGCGGGAAGGCGATGGAGCAAAGCCTTGAAGGGCTGTAACTCCCATTTTGCCAGCGCCTCTTTGGATTTTTCCACCACCGGCAGCTTTTTATGGGAATCACTCGTGGCTGCCCCATGGCCGGGAAAATGTTTGCCCATGCCCATTACCCCGGTGCCAGAAAGCCCCTCGTGCCAAGCCCCGGCCAAGCGGATGACCGTTTCCGGGTCGCTGCCAAAGGCCCGCTCACCAATCACCGGATCCGCATCGGATTGACGGATGTCCAGCACCGGTGCGCAATCCACCCCTATGCCCAGAGAAGCCAGCTCCAGCCCCACCAGACGACCCGCACTTCGGGAGAGCCTCAAAGCTTTATCAAAATCGATTTTCGCCAATTCCGCCCATCGGAATGGACTGGGATAAGGGGTAAAAGGTTCCCTCAAGCGTTGTACCCGTCCGCCCTCTTGGTCGATCCAGAGGGTCGGTGGCGTGGGGCCGGTAGCGAGGATTTCCCGGATCAGGTTTTGCAATTGATTGAGATCATCGATATTACGGCTAAAAAAAATCACCCCAATCGGTGCCTGTTCCTTCAGAAAGACCCGCTCCTGAGCGGTCAATTCCATGCCGGAAAGCCCCATCACGAGATGTCGGCCAGGGCGTGAATGTGGTTTCATGGTGTGGTCAAGCTCCCTGGTAATCCTATACAGATAAAGATGCGTTGCTGAAGTTTCACCGATTCATGTAGCTTTGGATCATGCGGCCAAGCCCAACAACACGGATACCAAAGGATTTCGTGAG
>JADFZT010000169.1 GCA_015232395.1 Magnetococcales bacterium
GGGTGTGGGGAACACAGCGTGCCCCCAGGATTTCCCATGAGATCGGGCGGTCCATCCCCACGGGTGTGGGGAACACGATCGTGGTGGCCAATGGCGGCGGGGTTAACCCGGTCCATCCCCACGGGTGTGGGGAACACATTCCCCCCGTTTGAGTGTTCCGCATTTGGAACGGTCCATCCCCACGGGTGTGGGGAACACTCCGCGTCGTTTCTGATAAGGAACACCAACTCCGGTCCATCCCCACGGGTGTGGGGAACACGGTATTAGACGCTGGGCCACTACCTACCCCCGCGGTCCATCCCCACGGGTGTGGGGAACACGGCCTGCCCAACGTACTCGGGATTGTTGTTGCCGGTCCATCCCCACGGGTGTGGGGAACACCTCGAAAAGGTTGGTGGTGCAACCCTACCCACCGGTCCATCCCCACGGGTGTGGGGAACACCTGCAACATCTATACAGGGGAGGCCGCATAGCCGGTCCATCCCCACGGGTGTGGGGAACACTAGTGCAGGCTCTGCCCCACCGCCTGATACAACGGTCCATCCCCACGGGTGTGGGGAACACCTGAATCTGACATTGTCATCCACGTTTATTTCCGGTCCATCCCCACGGGTGTGGGGAACACTTCTTAGCTGATGCCTCACCTACGGCACCACGCGGTCCATCCCCACGGGTGTGGGGAACACTATTTTCCTGATGTTGGCCCGCTCCGGCGTGAGCGGTCCATCCCCACGGGTGTGGGGAACACGAGGAGGAGTTCGTTATTGAATTGGGCGTTTTCGGTCCATCCCCACGGGTGTGGGGAACACAAATTTGAGACGTTGAACAAGAAAGAAGAAGCCGGTCCATCCCCACGGGTGTGGGGAACACTCTTGGTAGTCAGCCACATTCACCGAAACCGGCGGTCCATCCCCACGGGTGTGGGGAACACTTTCTCATGTTTGATATGGGGCCAAACCCAACCGGTCCATCCCCACGGGTGTGGGGAACACCTCAGTGGTCATTGTCCTCAGTAAACACTCTGCGGTCCATCCCCACGGGTGTGGGGAACACATCCTGAGCGATCAGGTGGACATATCGCAATACGGTCCATCCCCACGGGTGTGGGGAACACCAAAATCTCGGGTATCTTACCAAAGAATCGTCCGGTCCATCCCCACGGGTGTGGGGAACACTCAAAGCAATACAGGAGTACGCTCGGGAGTTGCGGTCCATCCCCACGGGTGTGGGGAACACGTATAGCACGTATAGGACACGCTCAAACACAACGGTCCATCCCCACGGGTGTGGGGAACACCGTCGAAATATACGTGATTGAATGTGTCGTTGCGGTCCATCCCCACGGGTGTGGGGAACACTGGTATGCACATAACTGTGGATAACCAATCAACGGTCCATCCCCACGGGTGTGGGGAACACTGAACCAAGGTGCGGTCACTTGCTGGCTTGACCGGTCCATCCCCACGGGTGTGGGGAACACTGGGCTCGACATGGGTTAAAAGACTTGATGCCCGGTCCATCCCCACGGGTGTGGGGAACACCTCAGGAGCTTCTTGATACTCAGAGTGAGACGCGGTCCATCCCCACAGGTGTGGGGAACACCGCCACGCGGCGCTTTTGCTGGCTGTAACTATCGGTCCATCCCCACGGGTGTGGGGAACACCGTTTTATTAAATCAGATCCCATGATCCCCGTCGGTCCATCCCCACGGGTGTGGGGAACACCAAAAGATACTCATGGACCAACCGCAGTTGATCGGTCCATCCCCACGGGTGTGGGGAACACAGACACATATCTCTATTTTTTAGATATACATACGGTCCATCCCCACGGGTGTGGGGAACACTCTGCCCACCCTTGCGTGATCCAGACGATACGCTGGTCCATCCCCACGGGTGTGGGGAACACAATAACGGCACAGTGTTGTTTGACAGTGCAGGCGGTCCATCCCCACGGGTGTGGGGAACACGTTTGGCGAAGGGACGCCCCGTTTCAGCATATCGGTCCATCCCCACGGGTGTGGGGAACACCCCAGCACATCAAACGGTCCGATTATGTCACCCGGTCCATCCCCACGGGTGTGGGGAAC
>JADFZT010000170.1 GCA_015232395.1 Magnetococcales bacterium
CATTCTGGCATGGAAAAATCGTGTCAAGAAATATCGTGCTGCCACCTCATTTTTTTTGGGGGGGCGAGCAGTTACAATTTCATGGTCATTCACCCCAATTCATCCGAAATCAAGCTCAAGGGGAACCCATAGGGGAACCCACGGAAAGCAACAGATTTTGGTCTGGGAGCAACAGACATGGTGCGTTTTACCGACCGATTCATCAAAAACCTGAAGCCAAAACCAGAACGATATGATCTTCGGGAAGGAGACGGTTTCGGCATTCGGGTGGCTCCTTCTGGCACCAAGACCTGGCAGTTCGTCTACAAGCTTAAAGGACGAAAGCGGCGGGTCAGTCTGGGGGTGTATCCCGGCATGCCCCTGAAGGAGGCACGGGAATCTTATACCGCCCTTCGGGGGCAATTGGATCGTGGAGTTGATCCAGTTGAGTGGCAGCAGGACCAGGAAAGCAAAGCGGTAGAGGCCAAGCGCAAAGAAGAGCAAACCTTCACCGTAGCCGATCTGGTGGAAGAGTATATCGAGCGGTGGGCCAAACCTCGGAAACGCTCCTGGAAAGAGGATGCCCGCATGCTCCACAAGGATGTGGTTTCCCGTTGGGGCAAGCGCAAGGCGAAGGATATCAAGCGCCAGGATGTGGTTCGGCTCCTGGATGCCCTTCAGGATCGGGGGGCGACCGTCACCACCAACCGCACCCTGGCTGTAGTGCGCAAGATGTTCAACTTTGCTGCCGAACGGGGGGTGGTGGATGCCTCCCCTTGCGCTGGCATTCGTGCCCCCATCCAAGAAAAACAGCGGGACCGGGTGTTGTCGGAAGAAGAAATCCACGCCTTCTGGACCAACCTGGACGTAGCCCGCATGAGTGAAGGTTCACGACTGGTACTGAAGCTGCAACTCCTGACAGCCACCCGCAAGGGAGAGGTGATTGTGGCTGCTTGGGAGGATTTTGACCTGAAAGGGGCTTGGTGGACCATCCCCGCCGATATAGCCAAAAACAAGATGCCTCACCGGGTGCCCCTCTCCCAGGAGGCCCTGGCCGTGCTGGTACACATCAAAACCCTGTCCGGGGAATCCCCCTGGCTCTTCCCCTCCCGGATCCCCGGCAAGCACATCATCCCCACCAGTGTGGATCATGCGGTTCGAAAGAATCTGGAAATCTTGGGGGCGGGCCAGCTTGTCCCCCATGATCTACGCCGCACAGCTGCTTCCCACATGACCGGCATGGGCATATCCCGACTGGTGGTCTCCAAGCTTCTCAACCACGTTGAAAGCGGAATCACGGCGGTTTATGACCGGCACTCCTACGACAAGGAAAAACGGGCCGCCCTGGATGCCTGGGGGCGAAAGGTGAACGAAATCGTAACCGGACAAGAAGAGAGCAATGTGATTCATCTTGCTGTCGGGTAATAGTTTGGAATATTATAACTCATGCGATATGAGATTCTCATCACCCGGCGGGCAAAGCGCCAGCTGGAAAAATTGACTTGGCGGGTTCAGGAAAAGGTTGCTGAAGGGATCGCCCGGCTTGGGAATGACCCCTTTGATCAGGCTTTGGATATCAAACCCCTCGTCAATGACCCTGTGGCCCAATATCGCCTTCGGGTTGGCAGTTACCGGGTGAAGTTCAATCGGGATGATGGAATCCGGATCGTCGAAATCATGCGTGTGGGACACCGACGGGAGATTTATCAATGAGCCAGCGAGCCCAGGTAATATTCGACAATGGGAAGCCCGCCTTCGTGGTGGTGCCTTACCAGGACTATGTAGCCTTGACCGGTGAGGATTTGGCACCGACTGAAGATGATGCCGAATTCGTTCCTTTCCGTGTGGGGGATTATATCCAAAACCCCATCAAGGCAGCCCGGATTGAAGCTGGTGTCAGCCAAACCGCCTTGGCCGATAAACTTGAGGTTTCCCAGGGATACATCAGCAAAATAGAACGGCGTGGATATCGGGTGACAGAACGATTGATGGAACGCGTCAAAATCGCTTTGGAAGCCTGAGTCCCCCGAAAAAAGTCCGTTCAAGCTTGATAGCATTCCCAGGCCAGTTGACTGCTTGATGTGAAAATCTCA